>NZ_FNGA01000010.1 GCF_900101105.1 Maridesulfovibrio ferrireducens | reverse complement strand
CAATAAGATCTTTACACAAATTTTTGAGAGATGTTGTCCACTTAATGTGTGACTCCTCTTGAATTATACAACTTCTCCATTTGAGAGAGGTGTGTTCTTTGAAAGTTAAATAGGGAAATAGAGAAGAAAGATAAGTTTTTAAGGGCAACTGGTGGATGCCTTGGCGCTAAGAGGCGATGAAAGACGTGATAGGCTGCGATAAGCATTGGATAGCCGCCAAGTAGGCTTTGACCCAATGATTTCTGAATGGGGAAACCCAGCAGAGTAACCCTCTGTTATCCTTTGACTGAATACATAGGTCTTAGGAAGCGAACCCGGTGAAGTGAAACATCTCAGTAGCCGGAGGAGAATAAATCAAAAGAGATTCCCAAAGTAGCGGCGAGCGAAATGGGATTAGCCCAAACCGTGTGTTTTCGAACATGCGGGGTTGTAGGGCCTTTATAAGTGATCTGTATAGATAGCGGAAATGTCTGGGAAGGCATGTCATAGAGAGTGAAAGCCTCGTACGCGAAGTCGAAAGCAGCACGTAAGGTACCTGAGTACCACGGGACACGAGAAACCCCGTGGGAATCTGGGAGGACCATCTTCCAAGGCTAAATACTCCTTAGCGACCGATAGTGAACCAGTACCGTGAGGGAAAGGTGAAAAGAACCCCTGTTAGGGGAGTGAAATAGAACCTGAAACCAGTTGCCTACAAGCTGTGGGAGCGGACTTGTTCCGTGACCATTTGCCTTTTGCATAATGGGCCAGTGAGTTAATCTGTAATGCAAGGTTAAGCAGTGATGTGTAGCCGTAGCGAAAGCGAGTCTGAATAGGGCGACAAGTATTGCGGATTAGACCCGAAACCAGGTGATCTATCCATGGGCAGGCTGAAGCTTGAGTAAAATCAAGTGGAGGGCCGAACCGTTGTAAGTTGAAAATTGCTCGGATGACCTGTGGATAGGGGTGAAAGGCCAATCAAACTTGGTGATAGCTGGTTCTCTCCGAAATATATTGAGGTATAGCCTCAGGAGTTTACTTGCGGAGGTAGAGCACTGACAAGGCTAGGGGTCTCACCAGATTACCAAACCTTATCAAACTCCGAATGCCGTAAGTTATATCCTGGGAGTCAGACTGCGGGTGCGAAGGTCCGTAGTCGAAAGGGAAACAGCCCAGACCGTCAGCTAAGGTCCCTAAATCAATGCTCAGTGGACAAGGTGGTGGAGTTGTATAGACAGCCAGGAGGTTGGCTTAGAAGCAGCCATCCTTTAAAGAAAGCGTAATAGCTCACTGGTCTAACGATTCTGCGCCGAAAATGTAACGGGGCTAAGCATTGTACCGAAGCTACGGGATGCGTCTTTGACGCATCGGTAGGAGAGCGTTCTCAGATGGGATGAAGGTGAATCGGAAGGTTTGCTGGACTAATGAGAAGTGATTATGCTGGCATGAGTAACGTTAAAACGAGTGAGAAACTCGTTCGCCGTAAGACTAAGGTTTCCTGGGTAAAGCTAATCTTCCCAGGGTTAGTCGGTTCCTAAGGCGAGGCCGCAAGGCGTAGTCGATGGAAAACAGGTTAATATTCCTGTACCTGTAAGTGTGTGCGATGGAGGGACGCAGAAGGATAGCTCAGCCAACTGTTGGATATGTTGGTGTAAGTATGTAGGCTTGAGTCATAGGCAAATCCGTGATTCTTTAGGCCGAGATACGATGCCGTAACTTTACGTTTGAAGTGAGTGATTCCATACTGCCTAGAAAAGCTTCTAAGTTTAGCACTTATAGACCGTACCGCAAACCAACACAGGTAGTCGGGTCGAGCAGACCAAGGCGCTTGAGAGAACTCTGGTTAAGGAACTCGGCAAAATGATCCCGTAAGTTAGCGATAAGGGATGCTCTCATTAGTGATTAGATTTACTTTATGAGCTTTTGAGAGCCGCAGAGAATCGGGGGGG
>NZ_FNGA01000009.1 GCF_900101105.1 Maridesulfovibrio ferrireducens | reverse complement strand
CGGGAGATGCTGTGGCGTTCAGCCGTTGCCGACCCGAGAAAGAGGTTCTATGAGAATCGCGCGCCCACGTCAATAGGTTTTTGAATTATTGTTGATATCTATCAGGTTAAAGACTTCCAACCTCATTTTTACCTTCTTACTGGATTCAGAACGAAGGAAACCAGCTCATTAATGAACTACCCGATAGTTCTCCTCAAAACTTTTGAGTTTCTTTTCTAACTCCCACTGCCGAGCAGCTTTCTCACTATTAGAGAGAAAAGACATACAGTCACTATCCGGAACAAAGTCTCCAGCACACACACCTATCATAATATATGGATCAGATTTCTTCCAAAGCGACTCCCCTTTAAGAAAGGAATACTCTAGTGAATTACGCGCAGCCTTTTTCAACTGCCCATAATCCAGTCCCTGATCCACAACGGCTCTAACATATTCATTCGTTAACGTTGATCGAGCAACTCCCATATCATCTGACGATAAAGTAACCGGAACACCTGATGAGATATAGACATTGAGAGGATGGTTTTTTCCAGAGACTTTTAAAATAGAATCATTACTTGAAAGCAGGCACTCAAGCGCAACGCCCTTTTCCTTCATTAGTGAAAGAGTATCACGAGCTTTTTCTTCATACGCTAAATCAACACCATGCCCTATACGTTGAGCATGGCCCTTAATTACAGCCAGCCGGATGTGATTTGACAGAGCTTCCGGTGTAGTAAGCCATCCCGTCAACTCCCCTGCATGCAATGTAATAGGCACATCGGGGTATAACTTGTGAAAAAAGTCCAGCATTTCCATATGTAATTCATAATCGCGTACCGCAATCGGAGAATCTTCCGGCCCGACCAAATTTAAAGCAACTACACGTGGATCTCGATGAACCAATTCAAATGACCAGGCCATCTGCGCAAAAACATATGCTGGGTCAGCCCCTCTATAGATTTGGTTAATGTACCGGATGAGAACGTCACTTCCTTCGCCGCCCCTAAGCTCTTTATTTTTTAAGAATTCTGTTTCATCGAGCTTCCTTATAGCCTGATCCATATCTTGAAATAAACCAGACTCCCGCAATTCCCTTAGTGCAACTACCGGATTTCCATGCCACCCAACCTTTTCGGCCCAAGGTGAAACCCATTTAGGGCCGTAAATTGAAAGCATAGCTTCTACATATTGAACATTATCACGATATGCCTGTTTTGATGCGTGTGCTAATAAGCGTCCTACATTTTTCTTCGCAACCCCAAATTTACTAAAAGTTGCAAAAAACTGATCGTGCCCCCACATTCTATTATCTCGCAAATTTTGCCTAACGGATAAAGCATCAACGGATGTATTCCAAATGTTACTTTTACTAAACGCCTGCGTAGCCGAGATCGAACTATTACCACATGGGCCGACAACAATTCGGCTACTTGCTTGTTCAATGCAGGCATCATCAGCGGCTGCCCATTTTATATAATCTTCTGCATAGGGAATTCCTGAAAGGTGTGTATGCAGCTCAGCTCCTTTTGGCATTTCAGAAAGGAACATGCGTAACGCGACAGGATCATGTTTTATAGTGTCAAAAGCTTGTTCGTGATTTCTGTGCACGCAAGCTGACAAAAAAGCTAATAATATTATTATGAGTATTTTTTTCATGGTAGTAGTAGACATAAGAAGTGAATATTCGTCAATAAAGGATCAATTTAAACAAACGGTGAAAGCACCTGCCATCCTCAATAATACATGTTGACTTATTAAAAATCATGTCTATTTATATTTCAAGTAAATATATAGGAGATTTTATATGCAAAAAGATATGCACTACTATGGTACATACGCAATTGCGCGTGCGGCCGGTATCAAACCGGAAGCAGCTCAAAAAATTGCTTCGGCTTCTCAATTTGTTGATGATAATGCGGTAAAAGAAAGAATTGATTTTACGGACAAAGCTAGCCTTTACTCCAGACCCACAGCCCATCACTGTGACAATATTAAAAATATTATCCCAGAAGATCAAAGGGTAGTTTGGGTTCCATTTCACTTTTTGCCAGGTGGTGACGGAGTCACTTTTGAAGATAAAATTGTCTGCCAAAAAGACAGCATGATTGCTAAAAAGATGGTCGAAAATCATCTAAGCAAAAGTGATAAGAAATTTTATCTAGAACTATTAGGAATAACAGCTCACGTATATGCCGATACCTTTTCTCATTATGGATTTTCCGGACTTAGTTCTCCTAAAAACGATGTCAAAACATTTAGCATTGAACTTTCCCAAAAGACTAATGATGACATCCTCGAAGCTCTCTCTGAAAAAGCTAATAGGTTTTGGGAAAAAATTAAAACCAAAGCTGCAGAATTTGGATCAAGAAAACTCGGACATGGCGGAGTTTACACTTACCCTGATGCTCCTTTTTTAAAATGGAATTTTGAATATGAGGACGAAAGGAAAAGCGAAAGAAATAACCTCATAACTTTTATGGAAGGTTCAAAAGCATTACATGAAATGTTTAGAAAAGCTTGTGATGTCTATCCAGATATATATGAAGGAACTCATAGAAGTTTTGAGCAAATAAAACCTCCACTCAAAGAAATTCTTTCTTTCAATGGTGATGAAAATGATCGAATTCAACATTGGATAACGTGTTTTGCAGATGAAACTTCAAATTTCACAATAAACGGTGAGTCATTTCTCCACTATCTTGGTGATGACTGGAACCAGCAACGAAACACTATGGACGGCAATACTCATTCAACAGAAGTATTAGAAATGCCAGTTTACAATTTCTATAAAGCGGCTTCATATCATAGACATTACGTATTGAGAGACTTATTGCCTGAGCACGGAATTGTTGTTTCTTAAAATCAGTCCCCCCCCAATCGACGCACGCAAAAAGACCCGTACATTAACATGTACGGGTCTTTTTAAAATAAAGTCCTTGCGACGACCTAGTTTCCCACCAGC
>NZ_FNGA01000008.1 GCF_900101105.1 Maridesulfovibrio ferrireducens | reverse complement strand
ATTTTTTTATTCAAAATATATTAGATCTTAAAAAGCCAGCATCTAACTGTTTTGTTTGTTATTTTGCTAGTCATGGCCTTAGATTTTTCAAGCAACTTATGTTTTTTTGAGTGCGGGAGAAGTTGTTTTAATACTTTGAGGTCAGGAATTTCCTGTCCATTGTCTCTGCATTGTTGAACGAAATGATTTAGATTGATGGCGTAATAGGCAGGGTTGCTACTATGGTTTAAGGCTTCTCTTTCCATGTTTCGTGTTTCTGAATTCAAATATCTGAAAGTCTCCCAAAATTGTTCCACTAAAGGATGGTCTGCTAAAAGACGTTTCTCTCGCAGAATTGCTCTTTGTAGGATGTATAGTTTGAGGTTTTCAAGTTTTTCTGAACTGATGGCGGGGAAAATTGTTTGCAAAGCATATCCACAAGCCGCGACTTGTGCATGATTTTTAGCTATCCGTTCATTTTTTAATGATGCTGAAAAAGCGGTTTCTATTTTTTTAAAACTCTCAAAATACGTGTTTAGAATTTTTGCTTCATTTATAAGAGCTGTTTTCAGAAAACCGCTTACTTCCTCGCAGGAAATCTTTTCAAAATATCGCGCAAGTTCACGAGATCCGGAATCGTAATGCGTTTTGTCGGCATGGCAATGCACAATCCGCTGTAAAAGGGCTTCACTGCCGTCTACTTCAGCATTTTGAGAGATGATTAGGGTAGCCTGAAACAGGGACTCTTCCACGTCATTATTGCGTTTGGGAACACCTAGTGTGCCTGTTCCTCTACCGTTGTAGAAGGGCTTGCATTCGTCAAAGTTGAATTGTTTTTGTTTGCTGTCTTTACCGCCGTGTTTCACGGTCTGACTCAATGATGACAATAGGCATATTTGATACCTGATTAAATGCTCTGCGTCGGCCTGCTATTGTGGATTTCATCACGTCAAATCCTTCATAATCTTCTCGTCCTAACAGTTTCCAGCAAAATTCGAGCATGGTTGATTTGCCTGATCCCGGATCTCCTGTAAGCTCAAAAAAAGGAAAAGATTTTTGCTCTTTCCGTATTTGATGTGCGAAGAGTGATCCTATCCAGAAAGCAAGAAGAGCAAGGCCTTGCCAATGAAATGTTTTCAAAAATTTATCAAACCAGTCAGGGGTGAATTTCCCATCTGTTATTATTTTGATAGATTTCAGGCCGGGACGGACAAGATCTTTTCCCACTCTATAAAAACTATTTTCGTCTAGTTTAATTTCCTTACCTTTATAAAAAGCTGCTGCCGGATAAATGTAAGCTTGGGATTCATTGTCATACCCAATATAGGGGATAGATCGGACGGTAGGGAGTTCATTTTGAAGCCAATGCTTTGTAAGAATTCGCATGTCGGCAGGAGTTCCGCTGAAAGTCCCTCCAGCAGTTCTATTTAACAAGGCTTTGTGGAAGGCATCCGCTGTTGCGATATTCGAACCTTCAAGGCGTACAATTTCAGGTTTTTTGTTGGTGGATTGTATTTTGAAAACATACCATTGCTCACCGAGCAATTCATCCACTTCACGGTAAAGACATTGTGGATCTCGATTGCAGATTTCCATTACAGTACAGTTGCTGATAAAGACTGGAAAGCTATTTTTGTCCTCAAGCGGAGTGCCGGTTAAATCTTCAGTCAATTGTGCAATATCAATGCAGACGCTAAAAAGTCTGTTTTTGAAAGTAATGACAAAGCGTTTAGCCGAATTTTTACAATACTTATGGTAGGTATACTCTTCTACCGTTTTAGCCATGAGCAGCTTGCCACGGTGCTTGCAGTCCTCCATAAATTTTTTATTAATTTTGTTTGCTCTAAGCAAATCATCCCAATCCTGACCTTTGGGCAAGATATATATTTCGTGCTTTTCTCCAAGGTTGAGGAGCTTTTTAGCATGTTTTAAAGTATACTCAATCCCTGCCCTATCTCCATCTAAAGCAAGAATCCATGTGAGTTTTTTACTTCTTTGCTGCTGGATGAATGCTTCGGGAAAGTGATTACAGCTAAAAGCTGCGACCGCTTTATATTTGCGATGATACAATGCTATGGCATGAAAGATTCCTTCCACAATAAATATTTTATCACCCGTATTGATGGGCATATCTGGCGGTGACCAAACATCCCCTTTGTAAATAGAACCGTCAGCTTTTCGTTTTCCTCCAAAATTTGCTTTTTGTCCGTCTTTTGAAGTTTTATCTATGAGTCTTTCCCAATATCTGGTGCGGTTTTTATCCAGATAAAATCGCACAGTGCTACAAAATGTGTTTGTGTCAGGAAATAGGTATGCTTTCTGTTCATACCATCCTTTGATGATAGACAGATCAAAGCCTCGATCCTTAGCCAGAAAGGCATCAGCGGTTCTGTTTGGATTTTGGTCTGTTGCAGGATATCTTTTTGAAAAACAGCCAAAAAGATCAGGATAAATGTTTTTGACGCTTTCTTCGAATCCGCAATGGTTGAGCCTGTTGCATTTCAACTGCCACGGCTTTTCTTTGGAGATGAACAGCTCTCTTTTACCACATTGAGGACAAATTCCTTTAATCAAATTGGCTGCGCTTTCTTGAAAGGCAAATTGCTCATCATTGTACAGTCTATGGACTATTTCCGATGTGATCGCTTCTTTATTCATTTGAAACCCTTACCCCTGCAACCAGCTCTCTAACCATGTGATCAGATCTCCCCGAAGGTATGCGACTCTTCTTCCGCTTTTTATACTTTTCGGACCACGTCCTTGCGAATCCAGATTAGCAAGGTATCCGCTGGAAATAAGGCCACCAAGGTAAAGCTGAACATCCTTGCGGGCAATTATAGGGGGAAGGGTTTGGTGCAGAATTTTGAGATCGGCACCGGAAGAGTCATTGGATTTTTTAGTTGGCATGCGTGTTAACCTCCGTACACGTGTTATGATGTATGAAGATTAGCACCGCTATGGTAGCTGTGCGAAAAAGTGGGAGAGTTTTTATCCTGCGTTAATAACCGTTAATCAATGCTATTCGCTGCTTATGGGATTAATTGGGATATTCTTTTTGTATCTGGATAGGTAATTTTCAAATGTCTTAAACAATATTTTGTCTGCATCCGCATCGACGAACCAATCTTTCCATTCTTTCGGTGTCATGGGCAGAATCGAATAAAAAAGAAAGTCACCATGAATGACTACCTGATAGAGATCAAAGCATATTGGCTTTTCGGGGCCAGACTCTTTTTTAATTTTATTCCACAAGCTGCGGGCGGACATTTTATCGTCCACTTCAAGCTGGTCGCAAAGCATAGCGAACCATTCAATGTTCTTCTCAACAGCTTTAACTACAGGAATCTCTTCAGCCTCAGGCTCACCCCGTGGATAGGTCTCGAAAGCCCAGTCATAAAAATCACCGACTACTTCAGACAATTCATACAGGGACGACCTTGAAATCCTTTTATCTTCATTCAGGTCGTCTAGGAGATCGTTAGAAATGGCTATGATTTTAAGTAGCTGCTGGATTGGTTGATAAAAAGGGATTGCTTTGAGCACAGACGGAGCTGGCGAGTTTACATCGCTTAAATCAATATTTGCAAGATTCGTATAAGCAACAATAGGGGATGCCTTGAGCATCTGCTCGAGAATTTTCATAGGGAATAGAAAAAGGCTTCCGTGTGCTCTGTCTTCAAGCAAGGTAAGAAACCGTTTAAAACGCTGTTTATCACGTGAGAATGATCTTACGTGATTGAGCATATCTTCTGCATATATGGTTAGGTGGGTTGGCATTTTGTGCCAGTTATTTTCTGGATCAAAAACCATACTTACTCCTCTTAAAAACATGCCATAACCTTCATATCTCTATGATAAATAACACTTCTACTTCAATCCCGCATCGGTCCGCAAAGTTTTCTCAGTACACCCAAGAGCTTTAGCTGCATTTTCCCAGGTCAAATATTCCTGCTTAGCCCAAACGGCCAGCTCATGTTTACACTTCGCTAGATGTTCTTTGCGAGAAAGATTCTTTTTAAAATTCTTCTGCGAATGCCGTTGAGAACAGTGCTTTTTCCATTCTCTTCCGGCATCGGCAACCGTTTTTTCAAGATCCTGTTCCGACCACCACGCCATAATATGAACAGCCAACGTCTGAAGATCCCGGAGGTTTCCATATAAAGAATCACTCCGCAAAAGATCCATAAGACTTTCAGACATAGGTGCATCGGATGAACGCCTAAAACCTGAACACATCTCCCGCCATACTTGCTGCCAATCATGCTCAAGGTCATCGAGACACTCTCTTAAGGCGGGAATTTTTACCGTAGCCATTGATATCCGGTCGAAAAAATCTTCATCCAGAGCTTCCTGCAGTTCAATCAGATCCTTATTCGATGCACATATTAATTCAAAATCAACCGATAATTCTTCATCCGCTCCCACCGGTCGAAAACGCCTTTTATTATCCTGAAGCACCCGGACCAGCTTACGTTGAATATCTTTGGGTAAATCCTGAATTTCATCCAAAAAAAGGATTCCGCCATCTGCGGCTTTCAATAACCCGCCACGCTCCTGTTCTGCACCGGTAAACGCCCCTTTTACATGTCCGAAAAGCTGGCTCTCTGCGAGTTGCGAATCAAGGGCTCCACACGGGACAACAACGATTTCTTTCTGTTTAAGTGTGTCTAGAACCGTTTCTACAAGGCGAGTTTTCCCGGTTCCCCTTTCCCCAAGAACCAGCAAAGGGATGCCGGGGATTTCTGCAAACCTCTTGAGAGCCTCGAAAGCCTCCTTACGCTTATTTGATCTAGGCTCAAAATCATACTTTGCTAAATGAGCTTCACCAGGACTTACCTTCCGTATTTCAGAAAGATAGGTGTTTATGGGGAAATCTACCGGATTGATACTACGACGCTTTGTTCCAGGATTAAACTGTGACGACCATAATTTCGCATTTTCCGGTAACCGCCCCCCGGCATGCAATATCAACCAGACAGCATGCATGGCTGGGGTCCCCGGAGAAACATTAATATGCAGACTGGATGATGGATCTATCTCAGGCAGCACCTTATGCACAACTATATTATAAATATCTGTATGCCGGGTAGGATCTTCCAGCTGGACACTAATCTTTTTTAGCTGAACATCCCCTAATCCAGAAATAGAAAAGATGTGGCCTTCCTGCTCTATCAACAACACTTCATCAATACTTATACGTCTATTCTTAAAGGACTGTATCGCTTGTATCAAAACCTCATCGCCAGCCCGGACTGAATTCCAGCATAAAAGGGTATTATTCATGGCAGTTCCCCATACTTAGTTTGCGGCTACTATGTTGGCTTTGTTAAACTCAGCCCGTTCCTTTAACTTTAAAGCTTTATTCAGATCCTCGGCTCTGCTGATGGCAATAACTTTTTCACCTGAAGGGAGACGGTAAACCTTAGGATCATAAGAACGCTTGGTATCCTTGCCTTTACCCTTGTCTTTTAAAGTCCTTGAATTCTTTTCCGTAATTGTATCTTTTAGGAAAATCTCATTGCTCTTGGTGGGCAACTTAGGGGCTGTCACTTTCCATAAATACTTAACTTCATGAAACGGCAGTTCCATTACCCCTTTTTCCGGAGGAACAATATCTACACCCAGACGGGTAACACACTTTGCTTTCACATCGGGCAAGTTAACTGTTCCACTTTTGACGACAATTATTTCATCCAACAATTTGCCAGCTTCCCAAATTTTAATTCTTCCGCTGACATCTCCAAGTTTAACTCCTTGCTGGAATTGCCATGGAGCATTTTTCTTCCAGCTACTAAGGCTGTCGAACAGATCCGAAGCCCTCTGCCCGGATAACCCCACACCTAACTCAAAGCCATCATCCATACCATGTTTTTGTAAATTCGCAGACATAACAACAGCCTCGCCGGAATCACTCCAGACAGCCTTGGCATGAAGCCATTTAAAACCCAGAACTTCAACTCCCGCATTTTCCAACCTGACCAAGGCATCCATTGCCGAGGGACGGAGACGGGCGAGAACCGTAATCTTAACTCCTTCCTCCGCCTTCCTGCATATGGCCTCAACAATTGAATGGTCTGCGTCCCAGCCAAAACTTGAAACAATCAACTCCCTGCGAGAGGACTCTATGACCGCCAATGCACGTTCAAAAATACCTGTTTCATTCTTGGAGGTGCAGCATATATTTTTGAGAACACCGGGATATTTCAATTCTTCAAGAGGTTGTATTGAAGTAAATTTAGCCCCACCATCAACTTCATGCTCGGCAGTTTCAAATAAAGCCCAACGCAGAATATTGACCGCCTCTCGGATTTCATCAGCATTCAAGGGAATCATGATTTCCTCATTCCTCTCCAAGGCCTCCCTCGTGACATTGGCTGTAAGCAACGCCCCGTAAGAATCTTCACCAACCTCGCTTAAAGCATCAATCAGGACAATTTTAGCATGAAAAAATGGGGCTGAACGAATAAAAGCTTTACCGGAAAAAAGCTTCAACATTGCTTTATGCTGCTTCAAACACATTTGCCCGAATTCATCGTCAGGTTCTTCCTTATCCAGACGGGTTTCACAGGCCAGCATGATATAAACCCGGACTCCCCGCTGCGCAGCTTCATAAAGAGCATCTTCGATCTTCTGGTCCGCAAGGAGGAAGCTGCACAAAACAATACCCTGCTGCGCACCAGAAATACGTCTTTCAAGCTCAGCAGCAAAAATACGTTTTTTCCCTGACACAAAAACAGAACCAAAACCTTCCTGCACAGATGAATCTATGTCCCGCCCTATCCAAACTGGTGGCAACTCCAAACCGGTCCTGTACACGACTTTAACACAATCTTTTTCAAAAATATTAGGCATAATCCCCCCTACAAAGCCCAGTCCGCAGCAGCCATTACCCACCATGAACGGTTATCTTTCTTTTTCTCCCAAAGCATCTTTGCCAACTTGTCACGCTCTGGAAATTCAACACTATACTGCTTAAATGGACGGCTTGCGCTTGCGCATAACTCTTCATACCGCTTGGAACTCATCAATTGATTGATTCCGTTCATCAATCTCCAAACTACCCATTGCTGTGCGTCTTCCTGTGTGGCTGCAGAAATTGAAACATCCCTCAGAGATATTTTTTCGAACAAACCGAAGTCGGAAACCTGCGGTTTGTTGATACTGAAAGTCTCCTTCATGGAGACTCTATTTTTTTCATCCATTACATCCTGAAAACGACGGTGCACACTTTCAGACTCTTCATCCCAGAACTCTTTAAGTCCACAGCATGCCAACAAGTCCATCCAGAGAACGTCATCCTCCACCTCAGGTGCAGCTAATGGATATAGCTGTTTATCCTCCTTCAACTGGAGCCTATTTTTCAAAATATTCCATTCAAGCCGGATATCAATGTTAGAATTGATCTTTTCCGCTTTCCCTTCAAAAGAATCGATCCTGACCTCTTTACCCCCAACGCAAGGAATTCCCGCTGCACCATTCAAAAGACACCTGACCTTTGGAGGTATTGCGTTTATCTTCCTTTCATGCGGTTTATCCCGATAAGCCTTGGGCTCTTCATACGGTTCCAGCTTAATAATTTTAAACGGCAGCAAAGGATCATCGCTTACCCAGACTTCCCACATTCCTGCCTGAGGGATAAAAACACGGTTTTCACGCAATGCATCTTCGCCAGCCTCAGTCAAGGAATAGCCAACGCTGGTCCGTTCGGAGAGACCTAAACAAGCAACGGTATCAAGCATCCTCCTGGCAACAGTTTTGCGGCCCTCTCCCGAAAAAAGCAAATGCTCTGCGATATCAGAATCAGTACATGGTCCACTATCGCTCAGTTGATGCAAAATTGGCATATACTCAGGACGACGCTCAGCCCTGCTGACTATTCCTTTTATCCGCCAGATCTCAATATCAACCTTTCGCTTAAGAACGATCCCTTTAAACAATTCTTTATTCATAAATCCACCTCCCAGCTTTGTCCCTGTGCAAATTTCCCTAAAACGCCGGAGGCTTTTTTCATTTTCTGCCTGTTGCCGAATACTACGAGTTGGTAGCGTGCCCTTGTTAAAGCGACATTCAAACGATTCGGACTTTGAAGAAAGCTGGTTGCGTGGTCATTCATAAAACTGAGCAAGACCAGATCCGCTTCATGTCCTTGAAACCTGTCCACAGTGCATACCTCTATTTCCAGATAGGGAGTGGAAGCATCCCCCCTAGAAAAATGGCGACGACTCCGTAAACTAGTCCATTCTTTCAGCAACCCTTGAATCTCCCGCTCCTGCCCTCGGTAAAACGACAAGACCGCGACTTGCCAGGGCCGTCCGTCTTTATGTCCGTTCATGGATGCCCACTCGTCGAACTCTTTTAATTCCTTAAGAAGAGCTTTGGCTTCCTGAGGATTTGAATTTATTTTTCTGTTTACCCCTCCGTTTACATCAACCCAGACAACTCTCCTCCGTTCCGGCCTATAGTCCCACTCTCTTTTCCGCTCCATATCAGCGGTAGAGCGCAATGCATTTCGGTCATATATATTCTCATGAGGAAATAAAGCGATCTCCGGGTGCATGCGATGTTGAAAAGAAAGTAAAGTCTTGCGTTTTTTTAGATCATTTTCAGGTATGCCATCTGATAAGGCAGTAGAATCACGCTGGCCTTTTTCCCGTTTAAACCCTTCCTGCAAGCATTCAAGTATTGAGGGGAATGCAACTCTGGACACTTTCTGTATTTCACGCTCACAAGGACAAGAGTCATCTTCTACAGGAAGAAGATCCCGTAGCTGCCCTGTCAGTTTCACGGCTGTCCCCATGCTACCATCCCGTATTTCAGATTCTTTCTCCTTTCTCTGCTCATAAATCCGGGCACTTCTCCATGCTATTTCATTTTCCCATTCAGGAGCATCGGAGAAACGGCGTTTCTTTAGTGTCTTATAAGCCTCAACTCTGCGTATTATGGCAGAAGAAACGTTTTTATTGTTTCGGACAAACGAAATATCAAGAGGAAGCCTTTCTATGTTTTCGGCCAGAAAATTAGCATTCCCCACAACAACAGACGCATACGGGAGAAGCTCAGGGGAGCTGCCATCACAGTAGACATGCACTTTCTTTTCCCCACCCTGCTTTAAATAGAATTTCTCTATCTCCTCATTGTCCGTGCAGACAATTGAACAGAAACGGAACCTGGGATCAGACTGCTTTGCCCTAAATATATCCACACATGCCTCCCGCTTGTACTGGGCTGGCAAGGCCGGTGCTAGATTCACAGCAGTGGCTTCATCGTCCACATAGGGTGAGAGCTGCTTTGGATCGCCGACAAGAATCCAGCGTTTTGCAAACAGAGCCGGCACCAAAAACTCCTGAAATGTAGTTTTGGAAGCTTCATCGATAATCATCACATCAAATTCCGGAGAATGCTTCCGGGATTTAATGTCAGGATGCTGCAGAATACCTATTGTAGTTCCGCAAACAAGATTCGCAGATGAAAGAACCCATTGCTGAACCGTATTCTTTCCTTGCCGTAATTGATTAAACAGCTCCTGCTGTGCAGCTGAGGGAGAAGAGACTGCGCCAAGCTCTTCAGTCAACCTGTTCGTTTCAGTCCTGATAAAACTACGTAGCTCCCATGGTCGAACTTTCTTTGAGATACTTGCATTATCGCCTATCCGCACGGGGATAATCAGATCCCGCTGAGGATTATCCTCGGCCATAAGCCGCTCCACAACATTATCAACCGCAACATGAGTAGAGGCACAAAGCAGAACCCGCTTTCCCTGCTGAATCAATTGCAGAACCAGCTCACAGACGGCGGTAGTCTTCCCGGACCCCGGCGGGCCTTCCAAAAACGCAAAGTCAGAAGTATTTAAGGCTTTTTCAACAAACTCCCTCTGATCACTATTTCCGGGGCGGTCTTTATCAGTCAGCACAAACCACTCCCGTTCAAACTCCTCGCCGTCAGAAGACCAGGAGCGAAAGGGATCTTCAGGAACAAATGGCCAACGGGCATGACCTTGAGCTTCAAACAACCTCAACAAAGGACGATGAAATTTATCAGGGGCATCCCGCAATTTTTCAATTGCATTGATCTGGCATTTCAACTGGTAGGTATTTGGCCGCAAAACCAGATAAGGAAGATTGGGCATTCGATCTAACTTTAACCGTTCCTCACCTAGGGAGCGATCAAGCACACTCAAGACATTGCTTGAGCGAAACGACACCCTGAAATCGGCGTTTCCAGTCAGATGCCATCCTTCCCCCTCGTCACACCAATAAACCCCCAACTGTTTATTAGTGGAGTCCGCCACCTCTTGAGCATGCTCTTCTGTCATATACAGCATCTTCGGATGTCCGTTCCGTCCTTTGCAATACGGGCATTCCTTTGCAGGGGAAGCAACGTATTTCCAATTTCCATGATCTGCTTCATAAACAGTATCAACGCTCGCATCTAAAAACTGCCGCAAAGAAAGCTCATCATCCCCCTCTGCAGATTCTAAACCTTCAAGCTGAATCCACACCCCATCAGCACTTCCGGATAATTTCTTTTTTTCATTTTTCGAGGAATCCGGATCAGTCGCAACAACACTCCACCCTAAACGCTTTACATTATCAGCACTCTCGTAATGCCTTTTCACATTCTCAAGAAATCTCCTGAAAGGGGATAGGCCGTATTCCGCCTTAGACATTAAAATATCGGGTCTGTGGTCAGTTAAATTTTCATAATGCAATAATGCCATTTGAAATTCTCGCTTTTAATTAGTTAGCAATGCACACTCTAACTACAAAACCCATACCAAAGATCATCAACAAAACAACATGTTAATAATAATGACTTTTAATTTTAATAGATATGATCTACGCGGAAAAAATAAGAATATATAGGAAATTTATTACCGTACTCAATAATAAAAAAATCTAAAAACGCAAAATTGCCTCCCACACCCCAAAAAAGTTGTACAGGAGTTGTACAGGGAACCACGCACAAAAAAAGGGTTTACAGTCGTTAAACTGTAAACCCTTGATTTATCTGGTACCGGGAGAGAGAATTGAACTCTCATGGTATCACTACCGGCGGATTTTGAGTCCGCTGCGTCTACCAATTCCGCCATCCCGGCACGTTGAGAAATTGTTACTATTAGATGAACCCGAAACTGTCAAGACTATTTAGTATAATCCTATAAACTTAGAGACTATTAATTCTGTATTTAAACTTAGAAGATTACACGAGAATTAAAGCCGGAGGAGGAGGGATTTCCTCCGGCTTTAATTGGCATGGCGCTAGAACCCAAAGCTACTTAGGAACTACAGCCCACGCCGGAAGGCTCATAATATCGATCCCCCACAATACGGGCAGGAGGTAAACCACTAATACTGTGATGAGAACAGCGCCTGTTAAATCCAGTAATAAACCAGCCCTTGCCATCTGTCCCAAACTGATACAGCCCGAGCTGTAAACAACGGCGTTTGGTGGAGTGGCGACTGGAAGAATAAATGCACAGGAAGCAGCCACACAAGCGCTTACAATTGTTGCAAACGGATGCACTCCCATTGCGATAGCTGCTGAGGCCATAATGGGGATCAGCAAAGTGGCTGTGGCTGTGTTGGAAGTGGTTTCAGTCAGCAGTATGGTAAGGCCAACTACGGCGGCGACAAAAACCACAATATTAACACCTTCTAACAAAACGAGTTGCCCCGCGATATGTGCAGCAAGGCCGGTTTTGGCGAAACCATTTGCAATAGCCAAGCCTCCGCCAAAAAGGATTATTACATCCCAAGGAATTTTTACGGCAGTTTTCCAGTCTAAAAGGAATTCACCTTTTTTCAAATTTGTTGGAATCAAAAAAAGAAGAAGAGATCCAAGAATACCTATCGTGGCATCATGCACGTAACTAAAGTTAGGCCACAATTCGGTCATAAAATCTGCCCGCTTCAAAAAGCCGCGGGACATCCAGAAAATAGCCATTGTCAGCCCTACAGCAACAATATATTTTTCTTCCCTTTTCATAGGGCCAAGCTTTTCTATTTCTTCATCAAGAAGATTGCTTCCGCCACCAAGTTGCAATCCTTTTACGGGAAAAATGACCCATACCAAAAGAACCCATGTGATGAACAGCATAATGGACGCAAACGGTACTCCGAAAAGCATCCACTGACCAAATCCAATCTGTACACCGAACATCTTTTCAACCATGCCGACCATAACAGTGTTGGGAGGTGAACCGATAATAGTCCCAACCCCTCCTATGGATGCAGAATAAGCGATACCCAGCATGAGACACTTACCGAAGTTATATTCTGGGCCTGTGGAGGGACAAGCTTTTAGGTCAGCTGAATCAAACCCCAATGACTGCTTGATTACGGCCAGCCCGATAGGAACCATCATCATAGTTGTGGCGGTATTAGATACCCACATAGAAAGAAACGCTGTCGCCAGCATAAAGCCCAAAACCATTCTGCCGGGACTCAGTCCTACCAACCTGATAGTATAAATCGCTACACGACGATGGAGGTTCCACTTCTCCATTGTCACAGCCAGAAAAAATCCAGCCATAAAAAGATAAATCAAATGGTTTGCATAAGGAAGGGTTGCAGCAGACGAAGGCATGATGCCAAGAAGAGGAAATAAAATTATAGGAAGTAGTGATGTTGCAGGAATCGGAAGAGCTTCGGTAATCCACCAGATGGCCATAAGAATGGTAATCGCAGCGACTTTCCATGCGGATGGAGTCATTCCTTCCGGAGGAGACATAAACAACATTATAAAAAAGATAGCAGGCCCGACAAAATAACCGATGATTCTAGATTTATTCATCTCTTGTGCCATACAAAGACCTCTCCAAAGTTTGTCTGAATTGTCCGCAAGCTGCAAGAATGCAATTCTTCAATGATATCTCAGACCGGAAAACTCACCCCTGTTGTCCGTTATGAAACACCCACACTACTACAGACAAAGCAACTGGCATGCCAATAACAAGGATAATAAGGCACTGTTAATCTTGGTTTTTTTAAGCACGATTTCAATTCATCGGCGGATATCCGCTTATTGGCAAAAAAAGATAAGCGAAAGTCCGCTTATTTTTGCTATAAAAAAAGCCGGAATGGCTTAAAAGCATTCCGGCTTGAATTTTCATGTCAGTAATTACGGCTATATTTTATCCAGATCGACTGGATTTATATAATCGCTTCAAATTAAATTTGGACATCTTTTCATTTAATGTACGGCGAGGAATCATGAGTTCGGCAAGCACCGCCTTTATATTGCCCTTATGACTAAGCAAAGATTCTTTTATCAAGTTACGTTCAAAAAGATTAACCTGATCCTTAAGCGGCACAGCAGAATCCCCTCTATCCTCGCTACTGCTGGATAAAAGCTTGGGAATACGCTCCCGTGGCGGGAGAGCCGACAACACATAACGTTCTGCAATATTTTTTAATTCACGCACATTTCCGGGCCAACTATAACCCATCAAAACAGCGAGACTTTCCGAAGGGAGAGGTTCAACGGGTTTATCCCATGTTTCCGCAGCCCGCTCCATAAAAAAGGAAAACAACATCGAAATGTCATCTCTACGTTCCCGCAACGGAGGAACTACAAGCTCTACAGTATTCAACCGAAAAAGGAGATCCTCGCGAAGCTTTCCATTACGCACAGCTTCCTGCGGATCTTCGTTCATAGCGGATATAAGTCTGAATTCAACATGCTTGGCCTTATTACTACCAAGAGGAGTTATCTCCTTGCACTCAAGAGCTCGGAGCAATTTACCCTGCACATCCAGCGGCATGCTGTTCACTTCATCCAGAAAAAGAGTACCGCCATTGGCTGCTTCCAATTTACCGATCCGATCCCCCTGCGCACTAGTGAAAGCACCTGAACAATGCCCGAACAATTCGCTTTCAGCCATGCTCACAGGAATAGCAGCACAATTCAATGCGATATAAGGTCCTCTGCCGGTCATGCTCAAGGCGTGAATAGAACGGGCAACAACCTCTTTTCCCGTCCCCGTAGCACCGGAAATCAGCACATTAGCTGCGGTGGGAGCAATATTGGCAATTTCCCGCTTAAGCTCACGCATTTTTTTACTGGTACCGATAAGTTTAGATTCCATCCCTCTGGAATTTTGCATTTCTCGCCGCAAATCGCGATTCTCCAACACAAGCTGCCTCTTTTCCATAGCGCGCTTGATAATTTCCAGCATCCTTTCCGGATCGAACGGCTTTTCAACAAAATCATAAGCTCCGTCCCGGATGGCGGTCACCGCCATGGCAATATCACCATGCCCTGTAAATAAAACCACCGGAATTCCCGGATCAAGCTCGAATATTTTTTTTTGCAAAGCAAGCCCGTCTATACCGGACATCTTAACATCGGAAACAACCACACCTGAAAAATCAGAATCAATATAAGCCAAGGCTTCTTTGGCATCAGAATAAACTCTAACCGACAAACCGGAGAGTTCCAGCCATTGCTGTGCAGACTCCCTCACAGTTCTTTCATCATCTATAATAATGACATCAGTCATTCGCATCCTCCCTCCGTTGATAAAGTGGAAGCTTCAGACAAAATTCGGCGCCACCCTCACTACGATTTTCAACCCATATACGTCCGCCCATATCTTTGATTATTTTATAAGAAATAGACAAACCGAGACCAAGGCCCACACCTTCTTTCTTCGTTGTTACAAAGGGTTCAAATACACTGGAATCTACTTCCGCATCAATTCCCGGGCCATTGTCCAGAACTCGAACAATTACCATCTCCTGCTCAATTTGAACATTAACTCCAATAAGCTTATTTTCCTGCCCCTGCATTGCATCCAGCGCGTTGCGAAAAAGATTTATGAGAACCTGTTCAAACCGACCACAGTCTCCGAGAAGCGAAACTTTATACTCCGGGATGTTCAGCATTACTTCACATCCCTCTAATTCAAACTGATGCTTCATCAAGGCCAAAGTAGCATTGACTGCTTCACGCAAATCAAACTCGGACTCACACTCTGATGATTTACGGGCAAAGGATTTAAGTTGTTCCGTGACTCTGGCCATGCGGTCACTGATACCCAGCACATTGACCAGAGTAGGATCAAGTTCTGTTGTTTTATTCCGTTTGAGCATCAATCGGCAACTGGCAACGTACATCTTAAGAGCGGAAATAGGTTGATTGAGTTCATGAGCCACAGCCGTAGCCATCTCACCGACGGCAGCCAGCTTACCGGCCTCGATAAGTTCCTTCTGTGCAGCACGCAATTCCCGTTCAGTCCTCTCCCTCTCTTTAATCTCCTGCTCCAGCCTAATATTGATTGCCTGAATTTTATCAGCTTCACGCGCCTGTTGTCTGGAAACATTCTTCAAATGTCGTTCGTTTAAAAACATTCTGATCAATATCGCCAGACCAATTAGAACAAACGAGGTCAAACTGATTCCTAAAATTCTTTCCCAAAGCGGACGGACTCCCATAAAATAACTAATCGTCCAGTCCATACTTTTAAGATGGCGGGTTGTTTCACGAAAATATTGTCCATCAATGCGAACCATATTCAACATACCGGAGAAAACAGGTTCAAACTCTAATCTGCGAAGTTTTGGTTCTGGATACTGCCCCCCCTCCTGAATGGTTCGCAAGGTTTCGGGAGATAGAGTGATAAGAGTTCGATATTGCCATGCAGGACGGCTGGAAAGAATAATAATATCTTTAGAATCAGCAACAAAAATAGTTTCCCCGCCATCTTTCCAAATTGTCTGAAGCCGGGAAAGATCTATTTTAACCACGGCAACCCCCTTCGGGGAACCATTCACCATAACGGGATAAGATATATAATAACCGGGTTGCTCCGAGGCAAACCCCACGCCATAGAATCTTTTCTCCTTTCCTTTTATGCCCTCTTTAAAATAAGGGCGAAAAGAAAGATCTAAACCTATGTAAGAATTGTCTTTATTCCAATTGCTGGAGCAAAGCACAATACCAGAAGAATCAACAAGATATACCGCAGTGGAATCAGCTTTATGACTAGCCTCCTCCAAAAAAACATTTACCTCAGCCTTATCAATTCCATCGACAAGAAAATTTCTAACCAATGAACTTCTGGCTACAAGAAAAGGCAAATAGCTATACTTATTAAGTTGTAACTTCAGCGTATTTTCATATAGGGTCAACCGTTCATCAGCGACTCGCGTCATATCCTTCAAGTAATATTGAACCAGCAAAATCCCCAGCAATGACACTGCCAGCAGCGTCAAAACAGAAAATAAAAAAATTCGAATTCTTTGTTTCAAAGATAATGCAAAGAAGCTGCTTTTCACTAGGCCCACCTTTATTATGCCTGACTAACTCATCTTTTTTAGTGCTAAACTACACAAAGTATAACAACCCCGCAATGACCGTCATCAAAACATTCAGTTAGTACACACTCTGTTTTTGACTACTCTTTTATTGTAAACCGAAACACTAAATGTTACCCGTAGCTGCCTACCTAATATATTACCTTTGCGAGATTTTCATGATTCCTATCGGCTCACTCGTCAACGCAGCAGCCATTATCGGCGGCTCACTTATCGGTGTTATGCTCCACAGCAGATTTCCTGAACGCATCAGGCAGATTGTTTTTCAAGGGCTGGGCCTCAGCACCATGGTAATAGGTATGCAAATGGCGCTTAAGGTTCAGGACCTCCTGATTCTTATATTCAGCATTCTGCTCGGCGGGATAATAGGTGAACTGCTTAAACTTGATACTCTTTTTGAGCGACTAGCCGGTAAACTTAAAAAAACAATCGGCTCAAAAGATACTGGCTTCACAGACGGGCTTATCACCGCATCACTTATTTTCTGCATTGGAGCAATGGCGATTATCGGGTCGTTTGAGGAAGGGATCAAAGGTGATCCTACGATACTTTATACCAAATCCATTCTTGACGGTTTTGCTTCCATTGCCCTTGCTTCCACCTATGGCATGGGGGTTCTTTTCTCATTTATTCCGGTTCTTCTTTATCAGGGAGCTCTGACTATTTTTGCAAACTCTTTTCAAGAATGGTTCTCTCCTCTCATGATTGAGCAACTGACTGCAACAGGTGGAGTTCTCATACTCGGAATAAGTTTGATATTACTGGAAATAAAACGAATTAATTTATCAAACCTGCTCCCTTCTCTTGGAATGGTAATTATACTTACTGCTATTTTCAGATAATTATTTATCTCTAATTATTTTTTGCTTTTCATGATTGAATAATTGGAACAGTTAGGTTTTAATCATAGTATGAAAATTCGCTGGAAAATACTCCTCATACTGCTCATGTTTTCTCTGTTGCCGCTGATCATAATCAGAGCGCACGGATTAAACACCCTGACAGACCTCGGTTCCGATCTTCAGACTCAAACAAGGGTTACTCTGCTTGAACGCGCAACAGACAACCTTGCCCAAATGGCTGAAGGGACCGCCGCCAGACTCAATCTTGAAGATCGATTGTATAGAACAACTATCAAGACTCTGCAAAATGAAGCTGAAAACCTGTTAACAAAAAACGTACTGTCTACCCCGCACAGTGTGCCCTTTATAACGACTCCAGAAGGTGCGCAGAATATACCGAAACTTTATGTTCACCCGGATTATAAAAAATCAGCTATGATGGGCCGCGGCATGCGCCTTCAACAGGGGAATCAGACGATTTCACATAAAAAAGGAGATCTCATAGATCTCCCAATCTCAACGGAACATATTTCTTTTTGGCTGCCACAAGGGCTATCAACTAACGAAGCAATGCCATCAATAAATAAACTAACCCCTTTGCTCCACACCTTTCAAGCATGCAGCCAAACTCTCAACGAATTAGCATTATGGCAGGAAGTCGCCCTTGAAAGTGGATTACAGGCAACGTTCCCTGCACACAAATCTATCCCTCCGAAATACGACCCTCGAATCAGTCATTGGTACAAAGAAGTTAAACAAACACTTCATACTCTCTGGACAGACCCTGCTCCCGATCCGGCAACAAAATCCCTTTGTTACCGCCTTTCCAGTCCTCTGTTTAACGACAAAGATGAATTCATAGGAGCAGCTTCTTTAGTTGTCCCGGTAGGAACAGCTATCAGCAGTGCTCTGCTCATGAGCACCAAAAAGAACGTTAAAATAATGATGGTCTTATCAGATCATAAAAATCAGGAAAATAAAGACAAACTCCTGATTGTCGGACGCAACGAGGGGTCTTCTAACGAAAAGACATCGATACAGGCACGCGGACACCTCTGGCAGATCCCGCCCGAACCGGAATGGATTTATGAAAGCAATCCGGAATTTGCAACCCTTGTAAAAGATATTACAATACAGCAATCCGGCGTTCTTCAAATAAAAGACAATGGAATTCCGTCACTCTGGACTTACAGCCCTATCAATAAATCTTTGGCCCTGCTGGTCATAATTCCGGTAACAGATTTTACAGCTGAAGCTGACGAAGCGGAACAATACGTAAGTGAAAGCATCTCCCGGCAAATCAAAGATACAACCCTTATAGCTTTATCCATAATCGCGGTCCTTGGATTTGTAGCTTATTTTGTATCGCAGAACTTATCCTCGCCTATCCGCCGGATATCAGAAGCGGTAATAAAAGTCGGACAAGGCGACTGGGGAGCAAGAGCCGACTTACATTCAAAAGATGAATTAGGAGAACTGGCTGAAAACTTCAATCTCATGGTTCCGCAACTTAGAGAACATTCGTCTATACTTCAGGCCTTATCGCTGGCAGATGAGGCTCAGCAAAATTTGCTTCCTAAATCCACACCCAAATTTTCAGGGGCGGAAATCGGAGCCAAGTGTGTTTTCTCCGAGAAAACAGGTGGTGATTATTTTGATTTCATAGACTGCGCCACATGCGGAAATGAAATTTTCGCCACAGCAATTGGAGATGTTTCCGGACATGGAGTCAGCGCAGCGTTGCTTATGACCAGCGCAAGGGCGTACATACGCGCTCTGACCGGACAGGGGCGTCCTCTTGTTGAAGTTATAAGCAAAGTTAACACACTTATAACAGAAGACTGCGCACAGACCGGTCATTTTATGACATTGTTCACTGCAATCTGCGACACTAAAAAGAAAACAATTAACTGGATTCGGGCCGGGCACGACCCGGCTCTGATCTATGATCCCGAAACGGATAATTTTGATGAACTGATAAAAACCGGGCTGGCTATCGGAGTAGATGAATATTATCTCTACAAAGAAAATTTTACCCAATTGAAAGCAGGACAAATTCTTACTCTCTACACAGATGGAATATGGGAAGCACACAGTCCGAAAGGTGAACAATTCGGTAAGTTACAACTTCGCGAAATTATACGCGACTGTTGTGATAAGCCTGCACAGGAAATAGTAGAAGAGATCCACAAACAAGTTTCAGACCACAGGAGAGGTCTTCCGCTTGAAGATGACTGCACAGTCATCATAATTAAATTCTTATGAAATACTCAATTTATGAATTGGCTACTTACGCCTTCGACCCCCTTCACGCTTTCTGGGAACGGGAAAGAACACAGCGCGCAGTAGCCGGTGTTCTTGTAGCCTGTTTTATCGCGGCCTTAATCGGAATAGAACTGGGCAACAGAGGGTGGCTTCCAGACTTTATAGCGTTAAAAACTCCTGACAACCATTACCACGCTATAGGAATTGCTTTCACACTTGTCCTTTTCCTTGAAGTTATAAGCCTGATCTTTGTTCTGCCCTGCTCTTTTTCAAAATCAGTAGGAAAACAATTTGAAATTCTATGTCTTATCTTGATGCGAAACTCCTTTAAAGAACTGGTAAACTTCCCGGAACCGATCACTTTCACCGGAGATATGACCTCCATATATAAAATACTGTCGGACGGAACAGGAGCCTTTGCCGTTTTCGTTCTCCTTGGTATCTACTATAAAATTCAACGCCCGGGACCATCACTCAAACCGACTTTCAAATTCAGATATGTTGCCTCAAAAAAACTGGTAGCCCTTCTGTTGCTGGCAATTTTTACGGTATTGGGAATCTATAATCTACTATGCCCGCTGATGGGTAAACATTACTTCGACTTTTTCAGCATCTTTTATACTATTCTTATTTTCAGTGACATCCTGCTGGTTCTTATATCGCAGAGATTTCTCCCGTCATTCCATGCCGTTTTTAGAAACTCAGGCTTTGCTCTGGTAACTCTACTTATAAGACTTGCTCTTGCCGCGCCTCCTTTCTATAATGCCGCTTTGGGAGTAATTTCAGCCGGATTCGCAGTACTGCTGACTCTTGCCTACAATACGTTCTACCAAAACAAAACATAGCATTATAGCGACAACAACTACATTTCGGAGACTGATAATCATGAAAAGTTTATGTATTTTCCTCGGAGCAAATCCAGGAAACGATGAAAAATATGCTGAAGCGGCTCGTAATATGGGCCGGGAACTGGCTAAACGTAAGATAACTACAATTTACGGCGGTTCAGATATGGGCTTGATGGGAATTCTTGCTGAAAGCGCACTCGAAGCCGGAGGAAAAGTCATCGGTGTTATTCCCGACAGCCTCGTAAAAAAAAATGTTTCTCACCCTAACTTAACTGAACTGCACGTCACAGAGTCCATGCACGAACGCAAAGCTCTGATGGCGGAACTTTCTGACGGATTTATAGCTATGCCGGGCGGCATCGGCACTATGGATGAAATATTTGAGATCTTTACATGGGCGCAGCTTGGATTTCACAATAAACCCTGCGGGCTGCTTAATATTGACGGATATTACGACAAGCTTCTCGACTTTCTGGGAAGCGTTGTGGAAGAAGGATTCTTAAAAGGCGTACACAAAGACATGCTTTTAACGGCAAGCTCTCCCGCCGGAATAATTGACTCGTTTGCCGGATATGAACCGCCTGTCGTCTCCAAATGGGTGGAAAAAGCAAAAGTGGAAATTAGAAAACAACAATAAAACTCAAAACACTTACATTTAGATTGCCGGCTCTTTTCATGATTATCGTGAAAAGAGCCGCTTTTTATTAAGTATCTAAAAGAAAACGAACTAAACCTCCGAAACCGAATCAGGATCAACAAAATATGTAATACGGCTTCGCGGAGACAGATATTCATAAACATCATTCGACAACTTTGCCGGTGAAACAGAATCCGTAATAGTAAAATCGCTTTCATGTTCGAGATCAAGAATCAAAGCTTCTTTTTTAGGTATTTGCGGATCATAAAGAACAATACTTGGTGACAAAGGTTTAGCCAGATTTACTGAAACAACCATCCCTATCTGATCATTATTTAAAAGCACAATAGTCCCGGGAGGGTAAATTCCCATACACCTTATAAAAACAGAAAGACTTTCTTTATCCAGCATTCCTGAATACTTGGTATACATATAAGAAAGGGCTTGATAAGGAGTAAGCGATTTGGATGAATCATGCTTGTTTATGAGTCCATCGTAAAAATTGGCCACAGATAAAATCTTTGTCAGTTTAGAAAGTTCATTAAACTGCATTTTTTTGGGATACCCCTTTCCGTCACACCTTTCGTGATGTTGATACACAATCTTCATCGCTTCTTTGGGAAAGTTTTCATTCTTGGATAAAATTTGTACCCCATAGAACGGATGTTTCTGAATTACAGATCGCTCCACATTCGTCAGCTTCCCCTTCTTACGCAAAATCTTCTTTTCTATTTTTGATTTACCTATATCGTGAAACATCGCCCCCATAGCCAAATCACGCATTTCTGTTTCTGCAAGCCCTATAGATCTCCCAAGGATTAAAGAAAGCACGGTCACGTTTAAAGAATGGTAATAAAGACTGTCATTCTGATCATCTTGAATATTCAGCACATGCATTATAGATTCACAATCTTCCAAAAAATAGCTGGAAAGATCACTTGAGAACTGAATAGCATCCTCAATAAATTGATCATTCCCTCTACTTATGGAAAGCATCAGAGTCTCAATTTGAGAAAGAGACAATGAATATTTTTTTACAGCCCTAGCCACAGAAGCTTTCTTCTCACGAAGAACTTTAATCCGCTTATTTTTTTCATCGTAGTAACCATCCGGAACAGGGTTTTCGCCGGGAAGCACAGAATGAGGTGCCACCTTACTCTTGCGGGATACATCAAGTGGAGTCGTTAAACTTTCATCAGGAACACATATTACTTTTTTAACGTTCAAGGCTCTAAGTGTCTCTATCTGATCAAAATCCTTAATCCTGAAACTGCTTGTCAAAAAAGGATGCCTATACCATGGAACCCCTTGAAGTCTTATAAAAACTCCAGGCCTTAATCTATCTATTTCAATCAGATATTCGGAGCCTTTTGAACCACTCACATCAAATCCCCGCCATCAACGGCTGTTTCGATGACAAGATTCTCACGAATTACAATTTTTTGAGTGATGTCCATGATACTTTCAGAATTTTTATAAATATAATCGATCATAGCATCACTCAACTTCTGCCCCTTTGCCAAAAATTTTACACGCTGCCCCTTAATATCTCCGAACACATCTTGGGCAAGGATCATTCCTCTCTCAAGTCCAAGCGGATAAACTTCCCGAAGATAATAAGTCGCATCATCTCCGAGGATATCAATCAAACCGTTAAGCACATTCTGATCGTAACGGTCTGCTCTTCTTTTAAGCATTGAAAGAACTTCTCCTTTCGGTCGTCCTCCTAAACTCAAGCGATCATAATCAGATACAACTTTAAGAATTCTGGATCCTAAGGGAACTTCATCACCGGAAAAACCTCCATCCCTTTGATCCTGCACACAATTAGCTTCCTGCAAGGACAATATTGTTGCAACATTCTCAAAACGGGGAATACCGGAAATTAATTTTGAGGAATAACGAGTATGCTGCAAATATGTTTTGTAATCACTCCCGGAAAGGACCGCTCCGTCTTCAACTTTAGCCATGAGTGAATCCGGCAGAAAAATAAAACCGACAACCGACAACACTGCGGCGACTTCAGTACTCCATCTATCTGCTTCACTGAATTTACGGCAAAGTGCTTTTACTAAAGGTAAAATCCGAGCTGTGCGTGTATACCTTTCCGGCTTCAGAAGAGAAGTAACGTCACTTATAAGATGGATTACACTTCGGACTGTTTTATTCATCAATTCTTTTTCCGAAGTAATAACCCGGTGATGTTCAAAAGCATCACGCAATGCAATTTTTAAAACCTTAGCAGAACATGGCTTAGTCAATAAGCGAAAGACATCACATTCGTTTACAGCTTCGACTGCAACCTGCAGGTCGGCCCGTCCACTGAGCAGAATACGAACAACCTGAGGCCGCACCTCTTTGGCTTTTGATAAAAACTCAATACCATTCATCAAAGGCATATCATAATCAGAAATTATAACTTTGAAGTCGTCACGCTCCTTCAAAAGCTGTAGCCCTTCTTCACCATTGCTAACACACACAACTTCCGGCAATTTCTTAAGAAATTGCTTAAATAAAAGATGGCTGGCCACATCGTCGTCGACAAATAAGACCCTGTGCATTGCAAAACCTCCCTGTGACTCTCCTTAGCATAAACACCTACTCTATTATATTAAGCACATAAAATAATCTCATGCCAGTTATTTATATATCCAGACTCACCCTGGGCAAAATATACACTTTCCAAAAACAATCAAAAAAACATCTATCAACTGGTCAAAACACCCTATTTATACTATTTTAAATAATATTTATAAAAAGAGGAGACCAAATGAAGTCGTCTGAATACATAGAACTGGAAGATAGGTTCGGAGCCAAAAATTACAAACCTCTTGATGTAGTTCTTGAACGAGGCGAAGGAGTCTGGGTTTGGGATGTCGACGGCAAAAAATATATGGACTGTCTCTCTGCTTATTCAGCTGTTAATCAAGGACACTGCCATCCCAAAATAAAAAAAGCCATGCTGGAGCAAGTTGAAAAACTTACTCTCACCTCAAGAGCTTTCAGAAACGACCAACTGGGCCCTTTTTATGAAGAACTATGTGCTTTAACCGGATCACACAAAGTTTTACCGATGAACAGCGGAGCTGAAGCTGTTGAAACAGCCATCAAAGCTGTCAGAAAATGGGGCTATCTTGTTAAAGGAGTCCCTGAAGACCGTGCAGAAATAATAGTCTGTGCCGACAATTTTCACGGAAGGACTATCACCATTGTCGGATTTTCAACAGATCCGACATCACGCAAAGGATTCGGACCATTCACTCCCGGTTTCAAAGTTATTCCGTTCGGCGATTTTAAAGCACTTGAAAATGCAATTACACCCGACACTGTGGGTTTTCTTGTTGAACCGATACAAGGCGAAGCAGGAGTTATCATTCCACCGGATGGATATTTCAAAAAAGTACGTGAGATATGCACGGCAAACAATGTGAGTTTGATTCTTGATGAAATCCAAACAGGGCTGGGACGTACGGGAAAATTGCTTGCCGAGGAACACGAAGAAATCGAGGCTGATCTAACACTGATAGGCAAAGCTCTCTCGGGAGGTTTTTATCCAGTCTCAGCAGTGCTTTCCAATTCAGAAGTTCTGGGGGTTCTAAAGCCCGGCGAACACGGCTCGACCTTTGGTGGAAATCCGCTTGCATGCGCAGTGGCAAGAGCTGCCCTCAAAGTCCTGACTGAAGAGAATCTCATTGATAACGCACGGGATGTAGGTGCAAAATTTTTAGCAGGACTTAAAGAAATCAAAAATCCTAAAATCAAAGAAATCAGAGGACGAGGCTTACTTCTGGCTGTTGAGTTTAAATCAGATGCAGGAGGGGCCAGAAGTTACTGTGAAAAACTAAAAGAGCAAGGACTGCTATGTAAAGAAACTCATAACAATATAATCAGGTTCGCTCCCCCACTGGTAATAACTCCCGAACAGGTAGATTGGGCTTTAGAGCGGATCAATCCTACATTATCTACATAAAAACAAACCTTCGACCACAATATATAAATCAGATAAAACCAATACAGCATGCTTTATTATAAGCGCGTTGCAGTTATATGATTGAAGTATTTTCATTTTTATGCTCTGTTTTAAAAAAAATTACCTTAACAACTCAGTATAATGAATACATATTTACATACCAAAAACAGTTTCAAGTGCATAGTCGCAGTGCTTTCCTTTTGTTTCTTACTTTGGGGAGCATTTCCGGCTTCAGCTTTTCAAGAAGAACTTAGATTTGAACGGCTTTCTCTGGACCAAGGGCTATCTCAGTCCTCTATTCTATGCATGTTGCAAGATTCTAAAGGATTTTTGTGGTTTGGAACATATGACGGCCTAAACCGTTACGACGGTCGGCAGATGAAAATTTATTCAAAATCTAAATTACCGGGCTCAATTTCAGACGGAAATGTTAGAACTCTGTACGAAGATAGCTCGGGAGTTCTCTGGGTAGGAACAAAAAGCGGCGGACTGAATGCGTACAACCGTAATAAAGATACTTTTACAAGTTTTACACCGGACAAAAATAACCCCGACTCCATTTCCGGAAAAAACGTCACAAGTATATATGAAGATTCTAAGGGGCAGTTATGGATAGGTACAGAGAACGGCCTTAACCTTTTTGACAGAACATCCCTTACTTTTAAAAAATTTAAGCATACCAATGACCCGTTCAGCATCAGTCACGATGAAATTCGCTCTATTTACGAGGACAAGCAAGGCCGTCTCTGGGTAGGAACTGCCAAGGGATTGAACCTTTTTCTTGAAAAAGAACATAAATTTAAACATTTTTTCAACGATCCCGAAGATGAAAAGACCCTTTGCGGCGACACGGTGCTCTGCTTTTACCAAAACAAAGAAAATCAATTATGGATAGGAACCAAAGAAGGCATCTCTATTCTTGATACCGCTGACAATTCATTCAAAACTATCTTCAGGTCATTAGAAATAAACGATATTTTCCAAGACAGAGCAGAAAACCTCTGGCTCGGAACTATTGAGGGACTTGGCAAAAGAGATCCTGAGACAGCTACGGCTAAACCTGAAAAAATGGAATTCACATTTTTTAAGCATAACCAGCTTGATCCGCAAAGCCTCAGCGACAACAAGGTTACTCATGTTATTGAAGACCGTTCCGGAGTTTTATGGGTTGGCACCTACGCTGACGGACTAAGTAAGCTGACCCCTAAAATGCAGGCTTTCGGTATAATAAGATATCAACCGTGGAAAAAAGATACACTTCCCGGAAAAGAAATCAGCGCAGTTCTCGAAGACCGTGAAGGTCTAGTCTGGATAGGCACTTATAAAAACGGATTAAGCTCCTATAATCCTCAAACCGGAGACCTTAAAAATTTCAGCAGCAAATCCCCGGAACCGTGGAATCTTCCGGGTGACAAAATTAACTGTATATTCCAAGATTCTAAAGGTCTTATATGGGTCGGAACCCGTAAAAAAGGCGTATTTGTTATTGATAAAAATAAAGGGATTCAAACCAGATACCGCCGTGACAAAAAAAATAAAAATTCTCTAAGTCAAAATAATATCTGGTGGATTAATGAAGGCAGTCAAGGATACATCTGGATCGGCACCAGCAAGAAAGGGCTGAATAGACTTGATCGCAAAACCGGAAATTTCAAGCTTTACAAACACTCTGACTCTGACCCGAACAGCTTGGCGCATAACCGCGTGCGTAATATTTTTGAAGACAGTAAAAACAACTTCTGGATCTGTACAAATGCAGGCATGGATCTGATGAATAGATCTGACGGCACATTTATTCACCACAAAAGCAATCCTGATAATCCGAACTCAATATCAAACAACAGGGTTACTCCCGTTGCGGAAGCAGCGGACGGTTCCCTTTGGATCGGGACTGACGCGGGCCTCAACAGATTCGACCCCGCAACAGGTTTATTCACCAGATACACGCAGAAAAACGGTTTTGCCAACGACGGCATCCAAGGTCTTTGCCTCGATAGCGACGGCGATATATGGGTTTCTACATTCAAAGGAATTTCCCATCTGAACCCTAAAAACGGTAAAATATTAAATTTCGGGATTTCGGACGGATTGCAGGGAATAGAATTCTGGATAAACTCTTACAATAAGGGTCAAAGCGGTAAAATATATTTCGGCGGACTTAACGGAATGAACATGTTTTACCCGAAAGATATTAAAATAAATCCCACCCCGCCACCTGTCGTCATTACGGCTTTAAACATTCTTAACAGCCCGGCCGAACTGGCAACAAACATTACTGAAACTAAAGAAATCACTCTTTCATGGAAAGATGCCATGTTCTCCTTCAGCTTTGCTGCACTGGACTACCAGAACCCGCATCTGAATAAATATAAATATAAATTGGAAGGTTTTAACGACAACTGGCTTAACGCAGCCGAAGGGTCCGCAACTTTTACAAACTTCAACCACGGCAGTTACGTCTTCAAAGTTAAAGCGTCCAATAGCGATGGCATCTGGAATGAAACAGGAACATCAATCAAAATCAATATTACTCCGCCATTCTGGAGAACATGGTGGTTTATAGCATCAGTTCTGGCCCTAGTCCTTCTGATGATTTTTGTGGTGATTCATTTCCGGGTAAAATCAATTGAAAAACAAAGAAAAAAGCTGGCCGCATTAGTTGATGAAAGAACGGCTGACCTGAATACTGAAATTAAAGAACACATGAAGACAGAGGAAGAGCTGGAAAATGCCATTATAAAAGCCGAAGAAGCGAACAAGGCTAAAAGTGCCTTTCTAGCAAGTATGAGTCATGAAATCCGTACTCCTCTTAACTCTATCATCGGAATTGCCGACCTGCTCAAAGGAACGGAACTTGATGAGGAACAGGGAGAATATGTAAATATTTTTGAATCTTCCGGTGAAATACTACTGTCCATAATCAATGACATTCTTGATTTTTCAAAACTGGAAGCAGACCACGTCAAACTTGAAGCTATACCCATTGACCTGTTGCAGGAAGTTGAATCAATTTTATACTTACAGGCCGCGGCAGCATCTTCACGCGATATCGAGCTTATATCCATATATAAACCGGACGTGCCTGAATTTGTTATTGGCGATCCGACTAGATTACGTCAGATTATACTGAATATTCTTTCCAATGCGGTTAAATTCACATCCTGCGGAGAGGTTAGTATTACTGTTTCCCGCGCGGCGAATACTCATCAACCTGACAATCTGACCATCACCATAGATGACACAGGCGTAGGTATTGATCCGGCTCAATTGGAAGCAATCTTTGCTCCTTTTTCGCAGGCAGATTCCTCTACCACGAGAAAATTCGGGGGATCAGGTCTTGGACTATCCATCAGTAAAAAATTGACAGAGCTTATGGGCGGATCAATCTCCGCTACAAGTGTTCCCGGTGAAGGAAGTTCTTTTGAAATCACTATCCCTCTTCCCAGAGATCGTGAATCTCAATCATTTCTTAAACCGGACCTGTCAGGGATTAACATCATTGTAGCCGCTCATAATTACAAGACTCTTAATTCAATCTGCGAGATGCTCAATTACTTCAAAGCAACTACAACCCCTTGCACGAACACAGATTCCCTGAAAGCGCTCCTGCTCTCTCCGCAAGGGCACAAATCCAACCTGCTGATTCTTGATCTCAACCTTGAGAACGGCGTTCACATGCTTGAATCTCTCCGAGACGCCGAAAAAACAATTCCTCCGGTTATACTCCTTCAACGCGGTGCGAGCTTTGACAGAAGACTCATTGACAACAAACTTATTTATGCCGGGACCACAAAACCCATAATACGAAGACAATTTCTTCGCGGCATACTGGACGTACTGGACATAGGCTCTAATGAGGACCATCTCTCCGCTGATAATAAGGTAATTCTTCCTCAAATGAAGATTCTCCTGACTGAAGATAATATTCCTAACCGGGAATTGATCAGACACTTCCTCAAAAGTTCGCACGCAACCTTGGTAATGGCTTCGAACGGAGAAGAAGGGCTTAAACTTGCCCTGAATGATAAGTTTGATATTATTTTAATGGACATGGAAATGCCTGTAATGGACGGCTACCAATTCCTGAATCAATTCAGAATGGTTGAAAAGAATACTCATGGAAAGCGTACAGGAGTCATAGCTCTGACCGCCCATGCTTCTGCGGACTACCGGAAAAAATGTTTAGATGCCGGAGCAGACGAATTTCTATCCAAGCCTATTAAGCAAGCTGTACTAACTCAGAAAATTTTTAACTTATATAATAGAATGAAAAAAGAATGACAGAAAAAATGACCCCGCAATCTATAAAGTGGGTAAGAACATTTCATATGTTGAGCGCATGCCTCTGGGGCGGAGGAGCCCTCTCCATGGTCCTTATTCACTGCATGTTCACGCCGCATTCAGGAGGCGAACTTTATGCACGGGATGTCTGCATAAAAATAATTGATGAATATGTTGTCACATCCGGAGCTTTTGGATGTCTTATCACCGGCTTTATCTTTGCGTGGAAAACATCATGGGGCTTTTTTAAGTTCAAATGGATCATCACCAAATGGGCTGTTAACATAGGATTCATAATCTTCGGGTTTCTTTTCTACATGCCTTGGCTTGAACGCATGAGTGAAATTTCAGGCAGTATTAAATTAATGGCTTTGCAAACCCCTGAATATTTAAAGAATCAATTACTGAACGAAATCTCAGCCTTCATGATTTTCGGATGCCTTCTACTACTGGTATGGATTTCAATTTTCAAACCGTGGGGCAAACTGCGGAACCAAGAAGTTAGCCGGAAACAATCTTAAAACCTTGACATTCTCACCTTGCAAATGCTTGATTCCTTTTCTGACGCTGAGAGAATCTGTGTCTAAGTAAAATCAAAAAGTTTATACAAATAATATTTTTTTCGGAGGGTTTAAAAATGGATCAAAGTTACGCAGAAAGCATTGCTTCCGACATCATGCAAATGCTCGAAACTACAAAGGCCAGTGGTCTTGATATGAACAGCGGCTTCCAGAATGACGCTTTTAAAAGTGATCATTTCTTATTCGGATATATTTTCTACCCGAGAGAAACGCTTCTTAATGTTTCCAACCTTCCTCAGTCTGTCAGGAAAAAAGTTAAAAAATCAAACATACTGGGCACAGTTAGCGTTGACGGCAAAACAGTCGGTATTCATCTTGTCTGCTCCCTTCCTATGGGGTTCGACGAAATAACCTCGAAAGAAGATATTATCGCAGGGGTCAACGAAAAAGAATTGATAGAATTTAAAGAACAAATAGCAAAAATTTTGCACAAAGATCTAGTTGGGAATATTGAGAAAAAGGAAGGAATGGAGCAATAACAGACTCAGGTGAGTGATTAGTTCTTAGCGGGTAAAAATTTGTTTATGATCTGGACCAGCTCATCTATATTGACGGGTTTGGAAGCATAAGCATCCATGCCGCTCTCCAGAAATTTTTCACGATCCCCTTCCATAGCATAAGCTGTCAAAGCAATTATAGGGATGTCGTTACCGGCATCCCTTATCATTTTAGTCGCCTGTAAACCGTCCATCTCAGGCATTTGAACATCCATTAAAATAACATCAAACGGCCCACTGTTTTCCAATAGATCCAAGACTTCAATACCGTTTTCTGCTGTTTCAATTTCAAATCCGCGCTCAGAAAGAAAATGAGAAATATATATCTGATTAGTCGCATTGTCTTCAGCCAAAAGGATATGAGCAGGTATAGAACTACCAAACTCTTCCTCATCCACAACCTCGACAACATCTTTCAAACATGGCCCGGAACTTGATTGAAGCTTCACAGTAAAAGTGAACTCACATCCCCAGCCAACCTTACTGGAAAAAGAAATACTGCCACCCATCATTTCGACAAGCTGCCGTGAAATGGCAAGTCCCAATCCACTACCGGGATGTCGTTTGGAATAACCTGCATTCAGCTGTACAAAACTTTCAAAAAGTTTTTCAGCCTTGTCTTCCGATATACCTATTCCAGTATCCTTTACTGTAAATTCAAGAATCTCCCCTTCTTCCCACTCGCCGACACGCTTAACGGAGATCTCTACGTAACCCTTATCAGTAAACTTAACCGAGTTACCTGCAAGGTTCATTATAATCTGCCCCAGACGAAGACTATCACCGAGATAACACCTATCCACGGTATTACTTACGCTAGTACGAAGTTCAATTCCTTTTTCTTCCGCCTGAACTCGCAAGACAGACATTTGTTTTTCAAGCATGTCAGGCAAATCAAAATCTTCGGGCCTCAGCTCCATCTTACGGGCTTCAATCTTAGAAATATCTAAAATATCATTGATAATACTCAGTAAAGATTCGGCCGCTTTTTTTACTGTAACCAGATATCCCTGCTGTTCGTCATCCAAACCGGTACTGAGTGTCATTTCACTCATTCCGATAATCGCACTGATGGGAGTTCTGATTTCGTGACTCATATTGGCAAGAAATTCACTCTTTGCCCGGTTCGCCTCTTCCGCGGCATCACGAGCTTCGCAGAGTTCAGCTTCAAACCGCTTACGTTCTGTAACATCCTGACCGACAGCAAGCACACCGAGAGAATCCCCCGTAGTATCGAGCAATCTAGACAAAGACCATTGCATAGTAAGCTCTTTACCGCCGCGAATACGCACATTGCTTTCAAATAATCGCAAAGGAGTACCGGAAAGAACAGTTGCGTACTGACGGGAAGTTTCTCCCCACAATCTTTCGGGAAGGAAAAGTTCAAAGAAATCGCGCCCTAAAACTTCGTGCCGGGTCCGCCCAAAAAGATCTTCAGCCATACGGTTGAATTCTAAAATTTTTCTGTCGGGAGAAAGGAGGATTATCACACTTTCAGCCGTTTTAACCAACGATCTGAACCTGTAAGCACTCTCCTTCAAAGCTTCTTCGACCTTTTTTCTGGTTGTAATATCTTCAACAGTAGAAACAACTTTCTGAATATCACCATCAGCACCGAAAAGAGGCGAAGCATTGATTGAAAGTAAAACCCGGCGACCATCATCCCAGTGAATTGCGTGACGTATATCTAAAACAGCATTTCGAATCTTCATTACCCGGCTGAAAGCAAGCCGTTCTTCGGGAAAAACGGAACCGTCATGAGCAGTAATTTTCCAGCCCGGATCATTGTACTTCCGCCTGATCATATTCTCCCGGGAGAGCCCGTGAACTCTTGCAGCCTGATCATTCGCGAAAACAATAACACCCTCCTGATCCATGACAATGACCCCCATGGGGCTAGTTTCCATTATGCTGCCCATGAGATCGCGTTCGCGCTGTAATTCCAGCTCAACCATCCTTCTTTTTACAATGTTCAGATATAAAAACACGATAAAAAGCAAAAGCACTGAAATAACAATCCCCGCTCCGAGAATAAGTATTCTATCCAGATTACCGGAGCCAAGATCTCTGAGGGCGTTCGAAAGCCACCCCTCCGCCAAGGAAGGGGTGCAGCTAAGCAACAGCATGGACAATGCAAGAAGTAAGGAGCGCAACATAATTTTAGTCTATATTTAAATGAAGTTGCATAAATTCAAATTACAACACAACACCACAAATGATTACTTACTATCGGTATTAACAAATCCATGCAAGATTACAAGCTAGAGTTATTTAAACAGTTCCTTTTAATTCAAGTCCCTTTATAAGTCCGAAACAACCTGCAAGCATCATATCACCACCCGGGGACGGAAATTCAACAGGATAACCTTTAAGCATGGCCCGGCGCGGCCCCATCACATAGGTAGGAATAAACCCGCAAGCTTTTTCAGACAGATCAAGAGTAGCACAGCCATGCCCATAATCATCAAAAACACTTTCGAAGCTAAGTTCACCTTTTCTGAACAGCTGTGAATCTGACCATAGTTTCTCGGGAGTCATATTTCCAGTGTGATGCTCGTAGACACCATGAACTCTCCCTTCGAAAAGCAAAAAAGAAACCGTATGACTATTCCCGACGTTAATCAGACAAATCCCTTCTCTAAAGCTACGCTCAACTATCTCATCAACAAAAAACGCGCCCAGAACAGCAGCAGCTCCGGTGTCGCAGACCTGCCCGCCACCAATACTTTTTTGCAATTCAGAAAGCCTTGTGAATTCTTCTGGAACAGTTTCAAAAAGGAGTTCTTCCGGTTTTCCCTTGTTATCCAGCAAAAAGCGCTTCCATAAATTGAACCGGCCCATTCTATTACTTTTTCCCGGATGAAAACCATGATCCTGCACAGAAGCTACAACCAGATCCGGCTGCTCAAGGCCAGCTGCGGAAAGAAAACAATTCCACCAACCGGAATTGAAATCCTCAAGATGAACAGGAACACACCCAGAGGGTAAGCATGTACTTAACACAATTCCATTTTTTTCCAAACGATTCAAATCGTCTCCCAAAGCAAGAGCAGCTCGCGGATGCGCAAAAACTTTATACCCGGCTTTAATATGCGCATTCACAGCTCTACCGAAGCCGCCACCCATATTTTTACCGGTAAGATAAATATCACATCCTTTATTTGTCTGTTTCTTAATCAGCTCTGCAACAACACGGGCCGGAGAGGGCAACACAAACTTAAAACAATTTTCAACTTCAACACCTTCAATATAATAGAGAACATCCTGAGTACCGCTACCGATATCAAGGCTTAATATTTTACGATTCATTTTAAATCTCCAATAATTATAATTTCAAGTTACTGTTGCAGAGCAAAGTATTTTACGTCAATTTGAAAAATAGGTTTCTTAAAAACAACTAATTAAATGCATCTCAAAATATGACAAAAATATTTCTGACAATTCTACTTATCATCCTGATGATCCCTCTTCCTCTGATCATCGTCATGACTATCGCAAACCGCAAAGAACTTATGCAACGTGGAACCAGACAAGCTGTATACGACCTGCTTACATCTGTAGCAACCACAGCAATAAGCATGCTTACGGCAACCCTGACTCGCCCGTTTGACTTTCTCTGCCGGGATATACATCCAGAAAAAGAAGGTAATCCTCTACCTGTTCTTATGACTCACGGCCTTTATCATAATAAAACAGCGTGGTTTCTCATGAAGCCGAAACTGCGTAAAGCCGGCTACAGCAACCTTAATACATGGTCATACAACAGCTTCACGACTTCGTATCCCGAACTTGTTCTTGAACTGCGAAGGCGTATCCTTAAACTTTATGCGGAAAACAATAATCAGAAAATTGTGCTTATAGGCCATAGTCTTGGAGGATTAATTATTAAAGGAGCCGTATCCGATCCAGCTGTTGCGGAATCAGTTGCTAAAATTATCACCCTCGGAACCCCTTTTCGCGGCAGCCTGTTGGCAAAAATCGCTCCGGGAAGATTAGGACGCAGCCTGCATCCAGAGAGTTCACTTTTTCAAACAATTCATACAACCCCACCACTCAATTCCATTCAGAAAACGGCAATATTTTCGCCTATAGATGAAATGGTTCTACCGTGGAAAAACCTACTGCCTAGCGAAACAGACTGGAAAACATTACCCTGTCCGGCAATGGGCCATGTTGCTATGCTCTACAGCCCAAAAATCACAAATATGATCCTCCGGATTATGCAGCAATAAAAAAAGGGAGAGGACTATTATCCTCTCCCTTCATATTAAATCAAAATATCAACAATCTGCTACACGTCCTAAGAAACGTATTCCTCGATTTTAGCTTTGAGCTGATCAGGAGTAAAAGGCTTGGTAATAAAATCGGTAACACCGGTCTTTTTCGCCAATTCAAGCTGAGAAACCTCTGATTCTGTCGTAACCATAATTATCGGGATTGTTTCAAATCCATCAGTCATTCTAAGCTTTGAAACAAGCTCCATTCCATCCATTACAGGCATGTTCATGTCTGTAATAACAATATCAAACTCATCACCCTGCTCAGCAAAAGAATATGCTTCCTGCCCGTTCTCAGCAATTGAAGGTTCAAAACCGATATTTGTAAGGATGCTACGATAAAGAGCGAGCATTGATTTAGAATCATCAACGGCGAGAGCTTTTTTACTTCCGGCTTCAACAGTCTCAGGAAGTCTTGCTATATCTGCGTCTGCAACTTCTCCGCCTATCTCAACAAGCTTACCGCGAAAGGCTTCATGAACTTCAGGATCTTTAGAGGTTACAACGGCGTTCATCATAAAACGACCGATTTTTCCTTCATTATAAAGCCCTTCAAAAATATTCAAAGCCTTCGCTGTTACAACTGCTCTGATAATTTTCCCGGCCTTACTTCCGCCCTTGCTGATCATTTCAATCATCTTTTTGATAACACCGGGATTAACCAGATGATCAAGACCGTTAATAACCGCAAGAGTTATCAGCTCATCATCATTATCAAGCCCATCAATAAGACTGATAACACCCTTCATTGTTCCGATGTTACCAATGGCTTCATATATGGCATATTTTACACTGGAGTCTGTAGAATATTCTTTATCAAGAGCATCCATAAGAATTTCAAGACCGCTCTTGTCACCGATAAAACCAAGGACGTTTGCCGCAAGAATCATATCATCCTTATCTGCCCCCGGAGTAATTACTTTCCGAAGGTAAGGAACTGTTTTAGCGCCAAGTTCTGTCAGACAGTCTGTTACAACCCTGCGGACAGTAGGATTTCTGTGATGTAAATTCTCCACAATAAAATTCAGAGAAGACTCACAGCCGATAGAAGTTAAAGCTTCAACAGCTTTCCATGTGGTTAAATCGCAAACTTCATAATTGGCATCTTCATTATTGCATTTAACGATGGTGATCAGAGCCTCGACGGACTTTTCATCTTTCAGCTCACCGGCCACTTCAATAGACATTGAGGCAACCAGATCATCTTCATTCGTGATATTAGCACGGAAAATATCGAGAGCGGGCTCCCCACCTATCTTTGAAAGAGAGGTCAACAACTCAAAAAGCAGATCTGTATCATCTGTCTGCTCAGCTAAAACAGAAAGAACCGGAACCGCTGTTTTAAACTTAAACTCTCCGCATGACCTTATGCAAAGGACCTTAAGTTTGTCATTTTCACTTTCCAATAATTTAACAGCGCTGCTTTCATCAGAAGAAAGCACTCCGTTTAACGCACTCACAACCATATAATCTACAGAAGTATCTCCAAGAGGATTCTGGAATAAATCAAGAAGCGGATCGAGATCAGCAATGTCCTTCCCCATTGAAACTTCATTCAGAATACTGATTTTGTCCAAAAATGATTGTTCTCTAAACCCGATCAGACTAGACATATTAGTGACTCTCTTTTTTTCATTAAAGCAGGATGTTACTCGAAACTGAATTCGATAGTAAACTCTCCGGCCTCGCAGGTAAAAGGAATGGCCATTATGGGGGTAGAGGCCATATGTGAAATAGAGTGATTATCCCCCATAATTACAGACGGAGTGGAACCGGAAAAAGTCAGCCCCTGCTCGACAAGTCCGGCTCTGGCCTGTCCTGAAATCATATTAGTGATTTCACCGACAGCATCCTGAACATCCTGCAAAATATCCTGAATATCATCGCCAAGCATGTTCTTGACAATTGTAACAGCACAATTTTTTGTAAATGTGATTGAAATTGTTCCATTCATATCACCAGTGATACCGACTAACCCAGTAACATCACCAACTGCGGTTTTCCCTTTTTTCACATAAGGCTTACCGGGTTTCGGAGTAATCATAGCCATCATAGATAAAACATCTACAGCGGCTTTGATAAACGGTTTTGCTAATTCAACTTTCATAAAGCTTTCCCTTTATCAGACGTCATTCCCTAAACGGGAGTGCCTACCTAAAGTTGCAAGTTTTCCACAAGATAAAGACATAATTTTCTAGAATACTAACTACAAAAAGGAAAAGGTTCAAGAACCTTAGAAAGAATAATGCTTTTTTCATTCATACAGTTGATCCTCCGGATCATAAGTTTAATATCTTGTTTAGAAAAGCCAAAACAGAACATTCTTCAGTATAATCTTTTTTTACATACAAAGACAAGTTCGCTGTTGTTACTGTTGCAGGCTCCATGATGATTATGTAATTCAGATAAATACATTAAAAAAAAGAGCTAATCTTATACTTGGATGGAAACATGATTCAAAGCATCTTCGGTTTATTCGGATTAATGGTTATAGCTTGGGCGGTCAGTGAAAATAAACGTCATATCCGTTTTAAAAGCGTAGCCATAGGACTGCTTCTTCAAATTGCCGTTGCTACTATGATGCTGAAAATTCCGGCATTTAGTAATGCTATGATGTCTTTGAATCACGCTGTTGAAGCATTGCAACAAGCTACCGAAGCCGGAACAAGTTTTCTTTTCGGATACCTCGGAGGCGGCCCGCTTCCTTTTTCTGAAATTTCACCCGGAGCAAGTTGGACTTTAGCCTTCAGGGCATTGCCTCTCATTTTGGTCGTAAGCTCCTTATCCGCACTTCTTTTTTACTGGCGTATCATTCCAATCATTGTCAAAGCATTCTGCTTTATTCTGCAAAAAACAATGAACATCGGCGGCGCGTTAGGGCTTGGTGTGGCAGCAAACATTTTTGTAGGCATGGTAGAAGCTCCAATAATAATCGGCCCCTATGTCAAATCAATGAGCCGCAGTGAACTTATGACCCTTATGGTAAGCGGCATGGCAACTATTTCAGGCACAGTCCTAGTGCTTTATGCCTCAATTCTGAATCCTGTACTCCCAGGTGCCATCGGACATATTCTTACAGCATCAATTATCAGCGCCCCGGCCGCGATTCTCATCGCCCAGCTGATGGTCCCTGAAACAACAGACACCCTTGCCGGAAACGGAGTTAATATCACCAGTTCAGCCTCAAGCTCAATGGACGCAATTACCAAAGGAGCTTCTGACGGGGTCAAACTTCTTATCACTGTAGTCGCTCTGCTTCTTGTCCTCATAGCTCTTGTCTCACTTGCAAATCAAATTTTAAATTTTTTCCCCAATATATATGGCGAACCACTTACACTTCAACGCATACTCAGTTTTATAATGTGGCCTATTGTCTGGCTCATGGGAATCCCAGCTTCCGAAGCTTCAACCGCAGCCGGGCTGATGGGCACCAAGACAGTTCTAAATGAATTTCTGGCCTACCTACAGCTTGCAAACCTTTCTCCGGGCTTGCTCTCACCAAGGTCCACAATAATCATGACTTATGCTATGTGTGGATTTGCTAACTTAGGAAGTCTTGGTATTTTGATAGGAGGGCTTACAGCAATAGCGCCTTCACGCAAAGAGGAGATTGTAGAAATGGGAATGAAATCAATTATCGGCGGAACATTGGCAACTTGCATGACGGGTACAATAGTCGGAATTCTTTATTAAAAAGATGAGTAGACCTGAACACACTCCGCTCTTACAGAGCTTTCTGCATAAAAGAATGCCCGCTAAAAATGCTCTCTTGATCATTGCCGCGATTGTCGTGGGGGTATGTTCGGCGTTGGCTGCGATAGCCCTGAATGCGGCGTTGGAATTCTTTAATCAGCTCAGAATGGATAATTCTGATCACTGGTGGATATTCATTCTTCCAGCTCTTGGCGCGTCTGCTGCAATAATTCTGAGTAAAAACATTTTTAAAGAATCCGGAGGACACGGAGTAGGAGAAGTCATCGCCAAGGTAGGCCTCAAGCAGGGAATACTTCGGCCTATATCCATCATAAGCGCTCTCGTTACCAGTCTGCTTACAATTGCCAGCGGAGGCTCTGCCGGACCGGAAGCCCCTGTTGTTGTTAGCGGGTCTTCAATGGGTTCCAACTTATCCAGACTTTTAAAAATGAGCGGTCAATCGAGGATGACTCTTATCGGATGCGGAGCCGCCGGATCAATTTCAGCGATATTCAACGCCCCTGTTACAGGGATGATTTTTGCTGTTGAGATTATTCTTGGAGAATGGACTCCTTACAACCTTGTACCGATTGCTATTTCTTCCGTTGTTGCCACGCAAACATCCAGATTTCTAGAAGGAAATGTTATTCCTTTCAGTGAACAATTTCCCCCGATGGGCTTCGCAGACTTAGGAATAACAATATTATTGGCGGTACTCACAGCCCTGATATCTGTCGCGTTTGTAAGATCAATACGACAAGTAGGTTCCCTGTCAGCGTCGATCAGCAGCATTCCGTGGCTGAAAGCAGCACTGGGCGGACTTGCTGTCGGCTTAGTCGGACTGTTCTTCCCTCTAGCCCTCGGAGAAGGATACAAATCCATCAGGATGGCAATTCACGGGACTTTCCCGCCGGGCATAACTTTCATAGCTATATTGGTACTAGCCAGAGTATTAACAACGTCATTGACGCTGGGCAGCGGAGGACTTGGTGGTATATTTGCCCCATGCCTAGTCATAGGATCTACCTTTGGTGTTTTTTTTCACCGCACTTTATCTACAATAATACCGGATGGATGGATTACAGGCGAGGCCGCATACGTAATGCTCGGCATGGCAGGAGTTCTAAGTGGAGTGATGCAGGCTCCTTTAACGAGTGTCTTTCTAGTTTTAGAGATCACCAACAGCTATCAGGCTGTTATGCACATCATGGCCGTCACATTTATATCCTCAATGCTCACCCACGCATTTGAACCGTCCTCCTTCTACTTCAAAGATCTCGTGGAAAAAGGGCAACTGCTAAGACCTAAAACTGATGAAAAAATATTAGCCGACATCAACCCTGAAAAGCTTATCTGCAAAAATTTAACAGAAGTTTGTCCGCAAATGCCTGTAATAGATTTTTTAAATGTCCTCAAAAACACAAACCAGACCCACATCCCGATTATCGACAGTGATACAAAAGAGTTTATGGGTATGATTGATGTAGCTTCTGCAAGGTCTTCAATTTTAGATCCGGAACATCAACACAGTAACATAAGTGAAGTAGCAACGGATAAGAACACCCCGAAAGTAGAAAATGGAATGGGAACTGCTGAAATTCTGGAAATAATGAATAAAAGTGGCAAAAGGACATTGCCTGTAATGAAAAATGGAACCTTCATGGGGTTTATAACAAAGGAAGATATTCTTTCCGCTTATCGTGGAGAAATGAAAAATTATGAAAGCTGTGACAACTTATTCTAATTGAGCTTAACTGAATATTTTTTAGCCAGCCGTTCGATTTCTCCAGAATTTTGCAAATAACGTATCACTGCACCAATCTCATCAGCCCTTTCAGCCAACGGAGATTTACGAGAAACGCCTATATAAACAGGCATAAGTTTCGGCTTATATTTAAAACCGCATTCTTCAACATAAGAATCCAGCCCCATATTCTTTATAAAATAGTTCCCAACCGAATCGGTAGAAATAACAACTTGAACCTCTCCTTTTACCAAACCTTCGAAGACTTCAGCGGTTGTTCCATAAAAAACCCTCACCACTCTGTCATCAAGATCGAACGTCGGAAAATATTTTGCCCCCTTTTTCACTCCGACTCTTAAACCGACTAAATCGATATAACGGTTAATCTTATTTTCTGCCCCTTTTTTAACATAAAAACTTTTTATAGATTTAGTTTTATATGGAGGTGAAACATACCGTATATAATCATTCCTTTCATTTCTAAACAACATACTAGTAAGAACATCTATCTCGCCGGATTTTAATTGATCAAGGCTGCTATCGAAAGACACGGAAACAAATTTTACTTTTAATCCCATATGTTTAAAAACACCTCGAACCAAGTCACAATCAAAACCTTCAAATTTCCCTTCATCAAGAATCATCCAAGGCGGAAAGGACGCAAAACCAACAGTAACAACACCCTGTGCGCATGCGTTGGTATGAGCATATAAAAAAAACGTCATACACAACAAAAACAGACTCTTAAGAGCAATATTATTCAGCCGCGTCATCGTCTTCTTTGTAATCTTTTTCAATAATATTAATATCTTCAACATACTTATCTTTGACCACGCTATCAGCGACTTTCCCCATGACTTTCCGTAATTTCTGAAAAATTTCAGGGTCATCTTTCATTATACATTTAGAACTATTCAAAAACTTGAGTGGAATTTTTCCTTTCACTTAATCCTCTACACAAAAGCCAACAATCATTATTAAGTAATAAAAACAAACACATCCTACGCAAGTATTTCTATAATACCTGAACGCTACAGTATATATAGAATCACATCAAGAACATATAACGGTCCATGCTTATTTAATAAAAATATCGAGATAAATGAAATGGATAGGACCTTAACTAAATAATAATTCAATTAACTCATTTAAACTTTTACTTCATTTACTTTTTCTTATTATTATAATAAATTATGTAAAAATAGAATAATTTTGAAATTCAGACTCGTTATAACATTCTCATAGGACATAAAAGAATGAGCAGTCAGGCTAAACAAGACAATTTGATTCCAGAAGAATATCTGCAAATAAGCTCCAATATTGTCAGCACATTCGGAAATAGGACACCTGTCTCATTATGTATATATGATGAAGAGTTTTCGAGAGTTGCTCCTCTCTTTCCTAAAGAAACAAGGCTCACTCCCAAAAAGAAAGAACAAATGATCAAACAGTGTCTTGAAGGAAACCTTTTTATTACCAAAGATGACTATGCAGGGCTTGCTGGACACATTAGCCAAAACCTTGGAGCATTGCTCACTGAACACTATCTGGATGAAACTGCTGCTGCTGAAATTTTTTATTCCGGTATATTAGAAAAAGTACGATCTTTTTATAGCAATCCAATAACTGAAACCCTTGATCAACTAAAAGCAGTTCTAGCTATTTTTAGTGAATATGTGTGGGTAGACAGAAATCGATGGTCATATTTTTTTAATACATTACGAAGAGAAAATGACCTTTGCTGTCATTCAGTTAATACTTTGTTCGTTGGTACGGCAGTATACCTTAAAACAGTACACAAAGGAGACGAAAAGCTTGAACTCAACTCACTTGGATTAGGCTTAATTTTACACGACATAGGCATGACTCAAATCCCCGCAGCACTTATGACCAAAAACGGACCTTTCTTGTATAAAGAAAAACAACGAATGCAAGAACATGTTGATATCGCAGAAAAAATGATTAACCGTCTGGAGATAAAAGACGAAATGGTGAGATCCTGCATTCTTGACCATCATGAACGATTAGACGGAAGCGGCTATCCAAGAGGTCGACGAACTGAGTCAATCTCAACTGAAACGAAAGTATGTAGCGTTGCAGACGCCTTTTGCGCCATGATATCCAAAAGATGGCATAGAAACGGAATAAACCCGATTCTTGCAGCTATAGTTCTGACTGAAAGCAGTAAGCGCTATGACAAAAATCTTACATCCGCATTAGTCTCATTTATTATTTCAAATAATCCAGAAATGCAGACCTTAATAAAGGATAGAGAAAAAATGCAACAGTTAAGAGCTTTAGCATTAAAACAGTGTGATTAAACCCTATGCGATCTCATCTAAATTAAAAAATATCTTCTTGTTCTCTATCCTTATTCGTGAATACTGAAGAACCTCTTCCGCCCTTGTTCATATCTGATTCATCTTGATTATCAAGACTTTCACCCTTATTAGAATCGCCTTCCTTATCATTATTTCCGTCCTTTACTCCAAAACTCATGATTCGAGTAATTTTCATATCTCCATTTTCGTCTACCTTTGATACTACGACTTTAATTTCATTCTCCTTTTCAGGATCTTGAATTGTTTCAGAAATAGTATCTAAAGCATTTGGGTCAAAATTTTTATTAGCTTTCTTTTTTATCTTTTCCTTTTCATCCTCATCCACCAATAAGGGTTCCAATTCTTTCAATCCTCTTCGCTCGAGTTCTTCAGGAGCACCATATGAGCGTATATATTTTTGCAAATAGTCAAGGTAAGCTTTTTGTTCCAATTCACCTTCAGAAACTTCAGGCGCATCAGGTAAATTTTTCCCTGAGGAACTGAGGGCATATATAGAGCTTGTTGAATCGTTATAGCTTGAAGAGCTTGATTTTGTATTCTTAATACCTGCTGATTCAAACTGCCTAGCGTTAGTGGAATCTAAACCAATTCCTGATATGGACATTTATTCCTCCTAATTCAAATGTACATTTTTATGCAATATCTAAGCCCGTAAAGATATCCCTATTGCCACTTACTCCCATCCCCCCTCCACACAACACGCAAAAAGACCCGTACATTAACATGTACGGGTCTTTTCAAAATAAAGTCCTTGCGACGACCTAGTTTCCCACCAGCTACCTGGCAGTATCATCGGCGATGGAGGTCTTAACTTCCGAGTTCGGAAAGGGATCGGGTGTGGCCCCTCCTCAATGGTCACAAGGACAAATTTCTCTAGTTGGTAGTACTAACCGTACGAGGTCAGTAGTTATCAACCATAAATATATAGTTAATAGGGAAGAGAAGAAAGATAAGTCACACGATTTATTAGTACTGGTCAGCTGAATGTATTGCTACACTTACACCTCCAGCCTATCAACCAAGTAGTCTACTTGGAAT
>NZ_FNGA01000007.1 GCF_900101105.1 Maridesulfovibrio ferrireducens | reverse complement strand
GGAGCTGTCAGGTCAATAACAAGATTATATGGAGTTGTGGCATTGGATGCCGTGTTTCCGGCGATATCTTCAACTTCCACTATTACAGTGTAGTTATTTTCGGGAAGTCCTTCCAGTTCCGCAGTATACAAATTGGGATCAGAAGAGGTTGCACTGTTGACTACAACTGTTTTTATTAAAGAATGAGATGGATCATATACTTTTACAGTGACAGTACTGTTTTCTTCCGCACGTACATCAAGATATGGGCTGGCAACATTGGTAACCCCGTCAGTCTGATCTCTTCCTGAATCACTGTGATATTGTATATCGACACTGTCGAGGTGAGTATTTGTGTCTATGGTAACGTTGAAATCTGTTCTCGTGAGGGATTCATTTCCGGCAACATCAGTTGTGTTGATGGTGTAGGTTTTGTCTCCGTCTATTCCGATTTTAGGAAGATCGGTAGTCCAGTTACCATGGTCATCGGCTACAGCTTCCCCAACTTTGATACTTCCATCAAAAATTCTAACTGTGGAGTTAGCTTCCGCAGTACCCGTGATAGTAATAGGATCAATATTTGTAATATTATCCCCTGAAACTCCGCTGTCTGTAACAAGAGTTACATCTGCCGGTGCCTCGGGAGGAATAGTATCAATTGTAAAATCATAAGTTGCATCGTTAGAAATATTTCCTGCCGCATCAGTTACTTTAACCGTTAAAGTATATTCTGCTGAAACGAGATCATTCTCAGGATGCCAGTCCCATTTACCGTCGGCTCCTGTTCTGAAAGAATCACTGCTGACTTCTGTTCCGCTTGAATTGGTGAGAATTATTTCTACTCTGGCGTTTTTTTCACATTCGCCACTGAAATCAGGTTTGATTACATTTGTTATGTAATCAAGTTTGGCGCCTGAATCATCTGCCGGATCAAGTACAATAGAGGAAATTTCCGGATTTACCGTGTCTATTTCAAAACTGATTGACGATTCTTTTGTATTGTCGGCATTATCCGTTGCCGTGACAGTTGCGGTATACTTGCCGTCGTCAAGATTTTCAGGGTTGTCAAGATACCATGTCCCGGAGTTTTGTCCGAGATCATATGTCTCAACTGTTACACCACTTTCATTTTTAATGACGACTTCTATTTTGCAGTCCGCATCGACGTGACCTTTAAAATGAGGATGATTCATATTGGTAATCAGCAATGCGTCTGATTGGTCGCCATGATCATCAGCTGCATCCATCTCAATATCGAGAGTGCTGATACTGCGGTCGATTGTTAACGTTTCAACCTTTGTTCCGGATGGATTACCGGCCTGATCAGTACGGATGACTTTTATTTCGTGTTCACCCTCGCTGTAACTTTCGAGATCGAAATCGTAAGTCCATTCTCCAGACACACTATCCGGAATGGCAGTGTAAATTGGTCCACCGTTAATTTGTATGGAAATTTTATCTGTAGGATCTACGGTTCCGCCCACGGTGACGATATCACTGTTAGTTATCCAGTCCCCGGAGTCTCCTGAATCTGTAAGCAGATTAACGTTCGGAATAGTGGGGGCCAGAGTATCTATGACCAGAGGACTAAGTACAGCCGCCGGGGAATCGTTTCCTGCCGCGTCTGTTGCAACTACTGAAACAGTGTAAGTTCCGTCTCCGAGTGTGTCGGTTCCGTAGTCGTTGTAGACCCAGTTGCCGTGTGCATCGGTAGTCACTTCTGCGGTGTGAACAACTATTGTTCCACGTTTAAAATCAATAGTGACTGTAGAGTCTTTTTCGGCTGTACCTGTTAATTCCGGAGTGGAATCATTTGTATAATCATCGGTTGCATATTCAGGATTTTCGGGAAAACCTGAATCAGATGTAGCAGCAAGATCAACGGTCGGAGCAATAGGGGCTGTTCCATCAATAACCAGAGTTCGTTCTAAAAAGGCTTCACCGGATTCATTGTCAGCCACGTCCGTAGCAACGGCCTTAATAGTATAGGTTCCGTCTGTTAAATTTGAAGAAAGATAAGATGTATTCCATTGTCCGGCGTTATCGGCTGTTGTTGATGCTGTCGCAACAACAACTCCGGAAGAATTAATCACGGAAACAATAACTTCACTGTCTTTTTCTGCTGTGCCGCTGAAGAGCGGAGTTCTTTCGCTTGTAAGAAAGTCTCCAAGAGTTCCTGTGTCGGAAAGCGAGTTCAGATCGATTGTCGGTAACTCTGTCTGTGAATCAATTGTCAGATCAAGTACTGCAGAGGTTCCTGAACTGTTGCCGACATCATCTTTAGCCGAAGCGCTTACTTCGTATTTACCGTCCGTCAGGTCTACCGGACTTTTCCATTCCCAATTCCCGCCGCCTATCATTGTTGCGGAATATTCTGTGGTTGCACCGGTTGCCACGTTCTTAAGATACACTGTGACGTCTGTGTCCGGATCAGTGGTGCCTGTTATAAGGGGCTTCTTGAAAGATGTTATGTTGTCTGTGGCGATTCCTGTGTCAAAAGCATCAGGCAGGTCCAAAGTCGGCACAGTCGGGTCTGATGTGTCGATTGTAAAAGAATATTCAACAGTTTCTTCATTTCCTGCATAATCAATTAGAGTCAACTTGGCAGTGTATACTCCGTCGCCGCCGTGCAAGGTGGAAAGCGGTTGTGTCCATGTTTCGCTGCCTTCAGGGATATTGATATCATCATACAGTGTAACAACGCCATCTGGACCTGTGACAGTTAGCGTTCCGGTTGATCGTGCTTCTCCGGCTCCGGTAAGAATAGGGTTGAGAATGTTGGTTATGCCGTCGATTGTGCCGCTGTCGGAACCTGCCGCTAAAGTTATTGTCGGATCAGGACTGACATCTGTATCTATAACAAGCTCAGAAATAGATGGAGCACTGGTGTTTCCCGCTAAATCCACCGCAATTGCACTTACATGGTAAGTTCCGTCAGAAAGTTCTCCTGAAGGATGAATGAGATTAAGATTTAAATCGGCAGTTGATAAATTCCAATTTCCGGCATCGTCGGAGGTAGTGGTTCCAACCAATTTTTCGTCAATATAAAGTCTTATTTCTGAATTCTTATCAGTAATTCCTGAAAATTCAGGAGTGGTGTCTTTTGTAAGCCAGTCTAGAACATCTTTACCGCTGTCTTCAATTAAATTTATTTCCGGTGCGGCAGGTGGAGTGGTATCAATGGTTACGTGGTGAAGATAGGCAGCTTCGCCGTCGGAACTGGTATTTCCCGCAAGATCCGTTGCGGTTAATTTAAAGGAGTATTCTCCTTCCGGGAGTTCTTCGGTCAGTGTGTATTTCCATGTTCCGTCTTCTCCTATCTCAATGGGGGTAGTGGTTTCGATTTCAATATAATCACCACTGCCAACCAATAAATAGGAAAGAGTTAAGGTGCTGTTTGGGTCTCCACCTGTTCCCTGTAAGGTCGGAGTACTGTCTTTTGTATAGTTGTCGGTTGCATAGTCGGGGTTTGATAATGTTCCTGTGTCTGATTCAGGAGCGAGGTCTAATGTCGGAACCGGCGGAGGAGTAAGGTCGATTACCAGTTTAAACGAGGCTGAACGGGCGGACATTCCACCGATCGTGGAAATCGCGTATACAGTGTGGTCTCCCTCATCAAGAGAGGGTATGCTGGTGGCAAGAAATTTGCCGTCGCCGCTGGACGCGGTAGTGCTGTCTACAAGTATTCCGTCAACATAAATTTGGACAATAGAATTAGGTTCGGCTGTACCTTCAAAATCCGGTTCTATTTCATTGGTGACATTGTCAGTCTTCAGCCCGCTGTTGGTATCTTCCGTAAGATGCAACATCGGAGTGGCAATTGTTTTGGGAATGACAGTTACCGGATTACCGCCTTCAACATCATTAGGGCCAGGATTTTCAGGGCCGGAAATTTTTTTAACCGGTTCAACAGGATCATTTTCCTCATTTTGAGTTTGAAAATGTCCGGATCTTGTGGAGGTATTCGGATTGAATGGTTGCTCTAGATTATCGTTTGCCCCTTCACCGTTTTTTTGCTCGAGTTCTTCCTGATCTTGCATAAGTGCCTGATTCAGATCTTGAGGAACCTCTGCCTGTGCAGGGGTATTATCGGGTTCTTTAGCCCCAATTTCTTCCGAAACATTGCCTTCTTTTTCGTCTCCGCTGTCTTCGTCCCGTTGGTTGGCATCCCAGATAGTTTCTTCTTCGTCGAATCTTTCCATATCTGGAATTTCTGCACGAGTAAAAAGCTCATGAGATTCAAGGGCTTGTCCACTGGCAAATTCCATACGGACGTTGCCTTCGAGGCTCATTATGTTACCGACAAACAGAAAAACCTGTTCTTGATTGTTGCCATCAATAAGAACGAGGTCCGCCCCTCTTAGTTCAAAAGTATAGTCGTCTGGAGATCCTTTTACGCTATAAATCGTTGAAGGAGCGATTCTCTCCTGTGCTGCTGTCTTTTGTTCTGCCATGACTCCCCAGTCCCCCCGCGCTCCACAACGCTAAGTTATTATAAAAAACCTTTTTCTATGGGCAAGTTAAGAACGTCTGCCAGTCGTCCTTCTTCTAAAATAATGTTTAAAGTTGCCCGGATTCTGGCAAATCGCGCGTTTACTTCTCTTACTGCCGCACTGGTCTGTCCTTCTCTTGCCGTAATAAGGTCCAGTAGGGTTCGTATGCCGAGATCAAATTCGCTTAAGTAAAGGCTCATCAAATAAATGCTTGAATCATAAGCTTCCTTTGCAAGCTGGTATTCTTTTGCAGAAGAGTCGTAAGAGTTAAATGCATTATCTAAAATGTTTTTGATTTCCAGTTCGGTTGTATGTTTTGTCGCTTCCAATCTTTTTAATATTGCTTCTTCTTTTTTGATCTTTTCGTCTGTAGCAAATCCGTTAAAAAGATTCCAATTCAGTGTTAGTTGTGCGTCAAAAGAGTTTTTGTCGTCATTGTGTTGTTGCATCTCATTTTTTGCCTGTAATTTATAACCTAGAGATGGAAGGTATTCTGTTGATTTAGCTGAAATGACCATTTTCTGAGATTCTATTTCTGCTTGGGTTGCTCTTAAGCTTATATTAAAATTTAATGCTCTGGAATAAGAGTCTTCAGCATTACCGAGTATTCCCACTTTGAGTAAATTTACATTCGGTTCAATATCTGCGACCGATTGTTTTATTATGTTTTCAAGAAGAACTTTAGCCGTCTTGAATTGTTCATTTTGAATGACAAGTTGTGACTCAGTCGATTTAAGAGATACTTCAACTTTTTGAGCATCAGCTTTGGATGAAATACCCGCGTTGTATCTTTCCCAAAATGTTTCAAGCAGTTTTTGGTAAAATTGCAGCGAGTTTTCATAAACCCGTAAAAGCTGCTTTGCCTGTAAAATGGTCAGGTATGAATTTATGGTGAGGGCGGCAATATCCTCATTTGTCCTAGCAAAACGCAATCTTGCGCTGTCTGCTTTCAGTCTTGCGCTTGCAACTTCGTCTTGCAGTCCACCGAAGTTAAAAATGGTTTGAGTCATGGATACTGAGCTGTCGCCATATTCCGTGATATCGGTTTTCAGATCATGCTTAGGTCCAAGGTTAGCCTGAAAATCAATGCGTGGATAATAGACGCTTTTAGAAATATTGTAATTGGCTTCTTCTTCCTGTCTGGTCGCTAAAGCTCTATCTATTAAAGGATGATGTAGCACTGCGAGGCGGCACGCTTCGTGTAACGTAAGTACAGCGCCTTTATCCGTGGAAGCGGGGTCTGCTGTCGTAGAAGCTGTTGCGTTCTGTGTAATCTCTGGTTTGGCGGCTTCTGTTTGAGTTGCATTGGAGACCGATGGACCAGTTTGATTCGCAGTAGATTTCCTTTTAATCGGTGTCGCATTGGTATCAAAAAAGTTTATATCGTCTGCGCTGATATATTCTTCATCAATATTAATTTGAGAAAGCGCGTTTAAGGGCGTTTTTTGAGCAGGTACCGAATCTTTTTGAGCAATCTGGGTGGAAAGTTCATTTAAAGAATTTGAAGGATCTTGTTTTACGGTGTTGCTATTAAGTTCTGGTTTTGTTTTTAGGTCAGGAGTGACTGCATAAGCGTTCCCGTTCAAAGGGGAAAAGGGGGCGCATATTACAAAAAGAATGCAAATAATATTAAAAGTAGCCTGAAACATTTTTCACCATAGGGTTATTAAAAGCTGAAGAATGAATTATTAAATAGAAAAATTTTTAACTATCCGTTTTTTTTGTTTCAAGGGCTTGTTCAAGAGCGATGACCATCTGTCGGGATTCTTTTATAAGCCGTCCGGAAAGTTCATTTCCAAGTTTGACTTCTTTTGTTGTTTCGATGGACTGGTCTTGGACAGTTTTCATTACTTCTGCTGAACTTTGCTGCAAAATAGTCATTTCAAGTAAAAATCTATTTGTATTAGTTAACGTATCAATAAGAGCTTTGTTATGTTGGACAAGTTGTTTTGAAATAGCTTTAAGCTGGCTTGATAGTCCTTCATCTGAGGGAAAGTCTAGAGAGTCCTCAGAGTCAGTTTTACAGGCAAAGTTAGTTTTTTGGTTTAGCCAATTTTCCAGTTTACTTTTGAGCTGATCATGTATCCGGCTTAAAAAAATGGAGAGAATGCCTACAACTCCGCTACCTGCAAGCCCGAAGAGCGATGTTGAGAAGGCTGTTCCCATGCCCGCCATGGGTTCTTTTAACTGTATGATAAGTTGAACCATAACAGTTAAAATGGAGCTGTCCCCTGTATCGCTGAGTCCTCCGGCAAGCGCGCTTAATATTTCACCCATAGATTGTAAGGTGATTGTCAACCCTAAGAAGGTACCCATAAGCCCCAGCAAAACGAGGAATCCACCTAAAAAAGAGACTAGAGAGGTTCTGGACGATATGCTTTGTTCTAATCCTTCAACAATAGATCTGGTGTCACTTGAAGAGTTTACAAGAATATATCCATTCTTTTGAACGGATGAGATCATAGGTTTTAGTACGGTAGTAAGGAGGCCGCTTTTATAATCTTCTGCGTCGAAAGATGATTCTGAGGGGTTTTCACACCACTTGGTAAATTTTTCAAATATAGATATTTCATAACAGACAGAGACAATGTAATGAAAGACTAAATAAATACTGCCCACGATAACAGATGTAATGATTGAATTAATGGGAATTGACGTCTTGAATAGTGACGTTATGAAATCGAAACTCAGCACTACTCCGAGCACAAGCGCTGTTAAAAATGCAATAGAAAAATATAAATAAAGTTTATATTTGTTAGATTCTTTAACCATTATATAAATCCTAATAATATAGAATGGTTGCATTGCAAACATTCTAAGATTTGTAGTAAATTATTGTGACTTTATAAAAAAATCAAATGTATTAGAAGAGCCCCAACCCCTCGCCTCGTATATATAGGCCTTATAACGCAGCAATGTAAAGCTTAACAGCTTTATTCGCTTGATAACACGACTCCTTATCATGTTCAAATCTATTGTCAATAAAACGCTATAATAAATAACTGAATGGTGTGTTGAGATCAATTTATTGGTAAAAATTGTGTAAAACTTAAAAAATGTAGAAATAATTATGGATATTCACGATAGGGTGAAGCTTTTAAGATTCAGCAAAATCTAAATGAAAAAATGTGTAAGTTGGAGCAGATTGGAAATGGTTTTGAGTCGAAGTCTAAGAAAAATATCAATAATAAAAAATTGAGGGAATATTCTTTTAATCAGTTTGTTTGTCTGTTAAAAATAGTCTCTTAACTCAGGACATATTTATATATAGATAAGATTTATGTTTAATTTATCACGGAATATATTAACGGTTAACTAAGTAAAAGATTCTTTTCAGCAGGAGGGCATATGATGGATTGGTGGGGAACACTTCCGGTCTTTTGGCAAGGCTTTATTATTGGCGGCGTGGTTGTCCCGCTTTGTATTGTGTTAATTGAGATTGTTGTAAAAATGGTCTTGTCCCGGAAAGTTATGTTGAAGTAGGGTTTACGTTGCGAATTCCAACTGTGTTTAGAAGCTTTTAAAAATTAACCACAAAAGTGGTTGACAATGAAAATCAATATCAATACATTGTACTCCTTGAGTGTGTAGATAAAACCAAATTTTTAGATTGAAATAATATTTCAGCTTTTAAAGGAGTCAGTTATGTGTAGTTTCAGCAATGCTTGGAAGTTAAACAGGGAAGGAATGGCCGCTTGCAATGAAGGTGATTTTGATAAAGCTGAGGATAGTCTTCTAGAGGCTATCAGGTTGGCTTCTTGTAAATCACGTAAAATTCATCGGGCAACAATGTTTAATAATTTATCAGTAATATATCAGATGAGTGGTAGAATAAATGATGCCGTACAGGCTTATAGTTCTGCGATCAGTTACTTAAATCCAGAGCATAAAGGTCAAGCCGCACTGATTGCCAGAATGAAAGGTAAGCTTGAATCTCTGAAAGATATTGCAGCGTAACAATAGCTTATTCTATTTTTAATAAACCGGAAAATCTGAGAAGGTTTTCCGGTTTATTTTTTTTTACAAAATAAATTCTCCATATATTTTAGTCTAATTTATAAAGGAATCCTTCACAGGGCTTGACTTTGTGTGGAAACTGCCTAAATAATCCCAGTTCTTTTGCTATATATTGTGAAAGGGTTCACTAGCCTTTTTTATAGCATTGCTTACGTACACAACCGTCGTATTTTCGAGCACGGCGAATATATTTTAGAAGGAGTACTTAAAATGGAATTTAATATTGAAGAAATTTCTCAGGTAGAAAGAGCCGTTAAAGTTGTCGTTCCAGTAGAAGAAGTTGGCGCAGCTCTTGATGCGACTATCGCTTTGTATAAAGTTCAGACACCTATCAAAGGATTCAGAAAGGGCAAAGTTCCTGCTACTGTTGTTCAGTCTAAGTACAAAAAACAGATTGTAACCGAAGCAACAACTGACCTGATTAACTACCAGATCAATGAAATTCTTAATGGTCAGTCCATCGTGCCTGTTTCCAAAATTGATGTTGATGCAGCTGAACTCGTTAGAGGCGAAGACTTCAATTACACTATTTCATTTGAAATTGTTCCTGAATTTGATACCCCTGTATACCTCGGCCTTGCTGTTGATGAAGAACGTGCGGAAGTTGCTGAAAGTGAACTGAAAGACGTTGAAACAAGACTTCTTCAGAATATGGCTACAATTGCACCTATCGACGATGATCGTCCTGCAAAAGACGGCGAACTTGCTTCTGTCACTTTCTCTGCTGAAATGGACGGACAGCCTATTCCCGGTGTTCAGGCTGACAACTTCGACCTTCCCATCGGTGAAGGACATTCTTTGATAGAATTTGAAGAGTACGTAAAGACTCTTAAGTCCGGCGAATCCGGACAGACTGATATTACTTTCCCTGATGATTTCATCAACGCTGAATTAGCAGGTAAGACAGCAACTATGAAAGTTACTGTTCATGCAATTAAAGAGCGTAAAATGCCTGAATTGACTGATGAGATCGTTAAGCAGATCGGTGGTTTTGAATCCGTTGATAAAATGCGCGAAATCATTAAACAGTCTTACACCGCTAATCGTAAACAGCTTTGTAAGAGCGCCGCTCTGACCAAACTGATCAGCAGCATTGTTAAGGATCTTGACTTCCAGCTTCCTCCTTCTCTTCTTGCCGACCGCACAGACCGTATGGTTGCTGACGTTATTACCCGCGCTGAACGTGCAGGACGCAGCTTTGAATCTATTGGTAAGAGCATGGAAGAACTTCACGCAGAACAGGCCCCTCTTGCTGAAGAAAGTGTCCGCACTGAAATCTTCCTTCTTACTGTTTCCAACCGTGAAGAACTCACCGTTGAGCCTCAGGAAGTTGAGGGAGCTCTTCAGCAGATTGCTCAGCAGACACGTCAGGACTTAAATACTGTTAAGTCTTATTATGAAGAAAATAATCTTCTTATGCCTCTGAAAGATAGACTTCTTGCTGATAAAGCTGCTGAGTTCATCTACGAAAATGCAAGTGTTACTGAAGTAGAACCTGAAACAAAGGGTGATAAGTAATACTTACGTTTTGCTATAGACAAAAAATGGCGGCACGGTTTACAAAAACGTGCCGCCTTTTTTCTTTATCCGGGAAAAAGGTTGTCTATGATCGTATATCTCGTTAACTACTGAAATTAGAAAGGGCTGAAATCGGTTTTGTTCCGATTTATACTTGTACTTGGGCTTTCAAATGATTAGAATATTTTTTTGGTAAAATGGCCCTTATGGAGGGTGGTTGAATTCATAATTGTGAGAATTTTACCCTTCTTAATTATATTACATTTCTTCTCCCGGGAGATATTGATGTCTGGAACTATACCTATTGTTATTGAAACTACCGGACGCTCTGAACGCGCTTACGATATTTACTCACGCCTTCTAAAAGACAGAATTATAGTACTTGGAAGCGCGATTGATGATCATGTTGCAAGTGTTATTTGCGCACAGTTACTTTTTCTGGAATCGGAAGATCCTGAAAAAGAAATTTATATGTACATCAATTCCCCCGGCGGGTCCGTAACTGCCGGCTTGGCAATTTATGATACCATGCAATACATTTCAGCACCTGTAGCAACCCTTTGTATGGGGCAGGCTGCAAGCATGGGCGCATTTCTTTTATGTGCCGGAGAGAAAGGAAGTCGCTATTCTCTGCCGAACAGTCGTATCCTTATTCATCAGCCTTTGGGCGGTGCACAGGGACAGGCTACTGATATTGAAATTCAGGCGAAAGAGATTCTTAGACTAAAGGCGAACCTGAATGCCATCATGGCTGAGAACACAGGAAAGAGCCTTGATGAAATTCAGAAAGATACGGATCGCGACTTTTTCATGTCAGCCGAAGAGGCCATTGAGTATGGTCTTATTGATAAAGTTCTAACTTCGCGTGGCAAACTTGAAGCCAAGGAAGGTTAATTCCTGATGAGTAAAGATAAAAAAGGTTCAGGACAGGACCTTCATTGCTCCTTTTGTTCTAAATCTCAGGATGAGGTTCAGAGACTGATTGCCGGACCTGATGTTTATATCTGTGATGAATGTGTTCAACTTTGTAATGACATCATGGCACAGGAAGCGGTTAGCGAGGAGTTTGATGCAGGAAATCTGTTGTCTCCTCAAGAAATTAAAGAATTGCTTGATGAATATGTTATCGGACAGGACCATGCTAAAAAGATTTTGGCGGTTGCAGTTCATAATCATTACAAGCGTGTATTTTATACTAAATCAGGTACTGACGATGTTGAAATTGATAAAAGCAACATCCTTTTAATCGGCCCTACCGGATCTGGTAAGACTCTGTTAGCTCAGACTCTCGCAAGAGTTTTAAAAGTACCTTTTGCAATTGCTGATGCTACAACTCTCACCGAAGCAGGTTATGTTGGTGAAGATGTTGAAAATATTCTTGTTCAGCTTTTGCAGAATGCTGATTATGATATTGAATCAGCTTCCCGCGGAATTATCTATATCGATGAAATAGACAAAATATCCCGTAAGGGTGACGGCCCGTCTATCACTCGTGATGTTTCCGGTGAAGGCGTTCAGCAGGCATTGTTGAAAATAATTGAAGGAACCGAAGCTAATATTCCTCCCAAGGGCGGGCGTAAGCATCCTCAGCAGGAATTTATCAGACTTGATACTTCGAATATCCTATTTATTCTCGGCGGTGCTTTTATCGGGCTTGACTCGATTGTACAGCAGAGATTGCAGGGATCCGGAATCGGTTTCGGAGCAAATGTTGAATCCAAAAAAGAAGTGGGTATCAGCGAAATGTTCCGTAAATCAGAACCCGCTGATCTCGTTAAATTTGGTTTAATTCCTGAATTTGTTGGTCGTATTCCTGTTCAGACAGCTCTGTCAGAGTTGACTGAAGAAGACCTTGTACGCATTCTTCAGGAACCTAAGAACGCATTGATTAAACAATACAAAAAAATGTTTGATCTGGATGGCGTCCGTTTGACTTTTACAGCGAATGCTCTTGTCAGCATTGCCAGTCTGGCTGTTAAAAGAAAAACAGGTGCCCGTGGTCTTAGAAATGTTCTTGAATCAATCATGCTTGATATAATGTATACACTTCCTTCCCTCACTGGAGTGAAAGAGTGTGTTATCAACAAAAGTGTGGTTGAAACGGGAATGGAACCCTTGCTGTTCTTTCAAAATGAAGTAAAAAGTGCATAAACTTCTCAGCGCCTCCAGTCGATAAAACTGGGGGCGCTTTTTTTTAGTTCGCCCGCCTTGATCAATTTTCTATATAATTTTTTCAATTTTTGTTATTTATTGATATTGCAATAAATATTCGTTTTTCGGTTTGACAAAACTGTTGTGGGTATTATTTCAAGTTCTTAAAGGTTTATAGTTAATTTTGAAAACTTTTCCAGATTAAAAGCAGGAGGATAAATGTCGTCCACAATATTCGAAGGTGGCAACGAATCCGCCGAAAAAAATATTCTTCCAATGATGTCACTACGGGAAGTAGTAATGTTCCCGCGTTCTATAGTACCTCTTTTTGTAGGGCGCGAAGCATCTATAAAAGCCATTGAAGAAGCTATTTCGGAACATGACAAAAAGATTTTTCTTGTCACCCAGGAATTTCCAGAGAAGGAAAAACCTGAGCCTGAAGACCTTTTCAGGGTCGGTACTGTAAGTAAAATTCTCCAGATGCTCAGACTTCCTGACGGCACAATTAAAGTCCTTTTTGAAGGTCTTTATCGTGCACAGTGGGATCCTCAGGCTGACGGGAAAACTTTTGATGATGTTTTTCCTCTGGTCAGTCTGGAAACGATTGAAGATCTTCCGGCTGATGTAAATGTTACAGAGGCGCTTGTCCGTTCTGTTCACAGCGCTCTTGAGAGCTTTGGAAAAGTTAATAAAAAGTTGGCTCCTGAAACTGTTCTTGCTATTTCGACCATTCGAACAGCTGGAAAGTTAGCTGATTCAATCATGCCTCATCTTAAAGTCGAGTTTGCCAAGAAGCAGGTTATTCTTGAAATGACAGATCCGCTTAAGAGGCTTGAGGCTGTTTATGAACTTTTGCTGGGCGAAATTGAAATCGTTTCCATCGAAAAGCGTGTGAAAAATCGCGTGAAAGGGCAGATGGAAAAGAACCAGCGTGAATATTATCTTAACGAACAACTCAAGGCCATCAACAAAGAGATGGGACGCGAGGATGATCCGCAGTCGGAAGCTCAAGCTCTTGAAGAACAACTTGACGCTAAAAAGATGGACGATGAATCCCGCGAGCGCGTTCGTAAAGAAATTAAAAAACTTCGCCAGATGGCTCCTTCTTCCGCAGAATACACAGTTGTCCGTAACTATGTTGACTGGATTATGGAGCTGCCTTGGAACGATTATAAAAAAGTTGAACTTAATATTGCAGAAGCCCGCAAGATTCTGGATGAAGATCATTATGGTCTTGAGAAGCCGAAAGAGCGCATCCTTGAATATATGGCTGTTCAGTCTCTTGTTGAAACAATAAAGGGACCGATTCTCTGTTTTGTAGGTCCTCCCGGAGTTGGTAAGACTTCTATCGCCCGTTCCATTGCAAGAGCTATGGATCGTGAGTTTGTTCGTCTGTCTCTCGGTGGAGTGCGTGATGAGGCCGAGATCAGAGGTCATCGCCGTACATATGTCGGAGCGCTTCCCGGTAAGATCATTCATTCACTCAGACGTTGTGAATACAGCAACCCCGTTATCTGTCTTGATGAAGTTGATAAAATGAGCACTGATTTCAGAGGCGATCCTTCTTCTGCATTGCTTGAAGTTCTTGATCCTGAGCAGAACGGAACCTTTAGTGATCATTACCTTGATTTGGACTATGACCTTTCAAAGATCTTTTTCATAACTACTGCTAATGATCTGAATTCTATTCCGGGTCCGTTGCAGGACAGAATGGAAATTATACGTCTTCCGGGGTATCTTGAAACTGAAAAAGCTCAAATAGCCAAGAAGTTTCTTATGCCTAAACAGATCTCTGAGCACGGTTTAAAAACTGATAATATTGCTGTTTCTGATAGTGCTATGCTTGAGATTGTCCGTACATATACAAGAGAAGCCGGTGTTCGAAGTCTTGAACGCGAGATTGCTAAAATATGTCGTAAGACTGCAATGAAGATTGTTGAGGCTGACGATAAAGCTCAGAATATTCATGTCACAAAAAATAATCTTGCAAAGATACTGGGTGTTCATAAATTCAGTCATGGCTTCAGTGAAGAAAAGTCTCTTATAGGTGTTGCAACTGGACTGGCTTATACTCAGGTCGGTGGCGAAATGCTTATGGTTGAAGTCGTTCTTATGCCGGGTAAAGGGAAAGTTGTTATCACCGGGAAGCTTGGCGAAGTTATGCAGGAGTCTGCACAGGCAGCTCTTTCATATATCCGCTCACGCTCGGACCTGTTCGGTTTGAAGCCTAACTTCCATGAGAAGATAGACATTCATGTTCATGTTCCCGAAGGGGCAACCCCTAAAGACGGTCCTTCTGCGGGGATTACTCTTTGTACAGCGATGGCGTCAGCGTTTTTGAACGTGCCGGTGCGCCACGATCTAGCCATGACAGGTGAGATTACGTTGCGTGGACGAGTCCTTCCCATCGGGGGGCTTAGAGAAAAGCTGCTTGCCGCTCATAGAGGACTTTCAAAGGTAGTTCTTATTCCTGCTGAGAATGAAAAAGATCTTAAGGAAGTTCCAGATACAATTTTGAAAGATCTGGAAATTATCCCGGTTGAAAATATGGATCAGGTTTTAAGTCATGCTCTTGAAAGTCTGACGGCGGAAGAATTATTCAGAGGAAAGAATAACATTACTCCTATCGCCTTGACTCTTATAAAGGAGGAGTATCAGCCTCCTACTCATTAATTTATATCACTTAAATTGTTTGTGTGAAGGGTGTTCTCTTAAAGGGAGCACCCTTTTTTTATAAGCATTTTTTAACAGGTTTATTATTAATCTTAGTTTGTGTTAGTGTGAGAAGAAAGGTGAATTGATATAAAAAAGATAAATTATGAATCACATAAAATTAAAAAAGATAATTGTAACATTCATTTTTATCATAGCACTTGGGATAGCTGTGCGGACTGCTGTTTTAGCTTCTACAAGTGCGACTGATCGTAATGAACTTGAAACAGTTTTTAAGGGTGCTGTACAGGAGCTTCATATTCCGGGAGGGGTTATGTTTATTCGTAGTCCTACCGGAGAGCGATGGACTTTTTCTGCTGGCGTAAGGACTATCAGCCGTGGTGGGCCATTGGTTCCCATGACTTCTAAGTTGAAATTCAGAATAGGAAGCATAACTAAAACATTTGTTGCGTCAGTAATGCTCATGCTTGTGCAGGAAGGAATTGTAAGTCTTGATACGATTGTGCGTGATGTTTTGCCCGGAGTTATCGAAGGGGATGATAAAATTACAATTCGTCAGCTTTTACAAATGAGAAGCGGACTCGGAAATTTTTCAACCAATAAATTATTTTTAAAAAAATTTAGAAAACAGCCTTGGAAATCATGGTCTCCTGCCGAACTACTGTCTTTTAGTCCTGAGAAAAAATCTAGATTAGTTTCTAATGTTTCCTTCGATTCAAGTTATTCTTTTGAGTACAGTAATTCAAATTACGTTGTGCTTGGCTTAATTATTGAAAAACTCACCAAAGACAAAATTGAAAATCAGATATACCGCAGAATTTTGAAACCATTGAAGCTGAAAAATACGTCCTTTCCAACCCGCAGTTCCAGTTTGTCCGAGCCTTACGCAAAAGGGTATGATTTCAATCCGGTAACTGGCGAAGTTACTAACTTGAGTCAGAGAATTAATCCTTCGTGGGCATGGTGTTCTGGAAACGGTGTTTCAACGGCACAAGATATAATGAAATGGCTTGTGGCTTATTTAAGCGGTTTCAAAATTGATGATAGTTTATTGAGTGAGCAGATGAAACTGATTCCGACAGGGTTTTCGGGCGTTTCGTATGGTCTTGGAGTAATGAGTAAGCATGGAGCCATTGGTCATAATGGTAATTATGCAGGAATATACACTTCAATTGCATGTAGATTCAGAGATTATGATTTTGTTATTTTAACAAATGGCCAATCAACCGGAGGAGGGAGTAATGCCACAGCCGAGTCCGTTTTTTGGCAGGTTGTTAATAATTCGGGTTTTTTCAAAAACTAAAACTTAGTCCCACCCCAACGTCACGTCCTTTTTTTTCAGGGGAAATCCTCTGATTGTTTTTCGGTGTGTTTTCGTTATGTTCAAAAAGGAGTCCTGCGCTAACACCTTCTGATATTTTAACATCATCGTGCGGTTTAAATTGTTTTTCAATATTATTTTTCATTAGAGATTTTTTATTATTTGAATCTTGTTTAACGGTTAAATCATTTCCCAGATTAATTTCAGCGGCCTGAACTTGAATTGCTGCTATGGATAGAATTATGGATATTATTAAAGTAATGGTGAATTTAGACATATGATATTTTTCTTGAGTTGGTATAAAATTGATATAATTTTTTGTTTCATTATTAATTTAAGAAATATGAGGCATTAGTACAAAATCAATAAATTTAAAGTATGAATAATGAGAATTATAATATTCTATAATGTTTTCGTTGTAAATGGGTGCTCATTAACACGGCGGGGAGCACGTAACCAATTCGAATTTGTTTAAAAGCTGAAACTGAATCCAAGTCCAAGGCCGAATCCCTGTTTCTCTGGGGTATAGCTCTGACTGTTTTCAGGAATATTCGAATCAAGTCCGAAGATGAACCCGGCGCTTACTCCCTCAGATATGTTAAAACTATTAGTAACTTTAGAGTTATTAGTTAAACGACTTGTATTGCGGGAATTGTTTTTTTCAGTATCAAGCTTGATAGTAAGCTCTTTCCCCGCATAACGTTCTGCAGCCTGAATTGAGGCTGTAGTCAGTCCTACAAGTATAATAGCTGTTATGATTATGATGATCGTTTTCCACATAAAATCACCTTCCTTTTATGGGGCGCGGAAAAATGTTCTGAGACCTCCTTTCTGTATATGATTGATACAAGAAACAGACCGTTTTGGTATAAAACTAATAAATTTAGGGAGTGCGAAATGGGGATTTTTTTTAAGGGAAAAAAGTGCACTGATAATTCTAAATTCAGGAAAACGGATCTGGATTGTAATGTAAAAAAAGAGCCTGAAGACTAAGGTCTTCAAGCTCTTTTTTTGTAGCATTATGTTTTAATAATTAACTATTTAGTTTGATGGCTGGTCCATTTTACTGGTGATATTGTTTTTTATCCATGTTGCGTCCCACCATTCATATGGATTGACGGGAATTCCGGAACAAATAACTCCATAGTGGAGATGATCCCCACCGGCCATACCGGTTGCTCCTGTTTTTCCTATTATCTGTCCGGAGTCTACGACATCTCCTACAGCAACGTCGATCTGGCTGAGGTGTGAGTACAGAGTTTGCAGTCCTAAGCCGTGATCAATAATTACTGCATTTCCATATATCCCGAAGTCCTGAGCGGCCAGAATAATGCGTCCTTTGTTAGCCGCTGGAATAGGAGCATGCCTTGTGCTTGCGAGGTCTATTCCCAAATGAGTCTGGTTATCTATTTTTTTGCCATTGTGCAGGTAGGTTCTACGATCTCCAAAGCTGGCACGTGATGCGGAATTCGGCAATCTTAAGAATCTATTTTCAAAGAGAAAGGTCGGAGAGGTATCGAGCCCGAGTTTTCGTAGTTCAGCTCTGTTGGTTACACGTAATTCGCGATTAACTTTCAGAAAGAGATCTACCGGATTTGTAACTCCCGGGAAACTGCTTTCAAATTGAGGCATTTTTGTGCTCAAAAAGCGGTCTGAAATATTAATGTTGTCGTGTTTATATTTTTTTGCGTTCGTATGATACCAAAAGGTGCTGGTTCTTTTGTTTTTGGCTGCATCTTCAGCTATTAAAACTGGATTGAAGGTTTTCACATCAGAGTAAAACGGCATGGCAAAAAGGCACGCATATTCGCCGTTAGGCTGTTTATACCCCGGGAAAAAATCATCTCCCGACTTCACGCCTGTTTTCATTGGAGTTTCATCAAGTGTATAAAGAATCAAAGCGCAGCCGCCTTGAGTCAGGTTATGAGTGCTTGTCTGTACTGTTATTTTGGGGGCAATGGTATCAAGCGTGTAGTTGCCTCTGGCAATAATTGCATTTCCGCTGCCGAATCCGGCAAGCGAGCTGTCTACAGCCCATACAGCAATCTCAAAATCACCTTGTTTAATTTGTTTTTTCTTGATTATGATTTCTTGATTATAATCAAAAGTTCCTTTCGGCAGAGTTTGTTCCTTAAGAGTGGTTTTCTTTTTGCCTTGGGTTAAAACAATTTTTACAGCTTTAAGACCTGACTTTACATCATCTATGTTAACTGTGATCGGCGTTGTAAAAGTTATAAAGCCATTGTCCGGGGTTATTGTAATTTGTGGCGCGTCTGTATCTTTATATAATAGATATGCTCCTCCACTGAGAAGCCCTAAAGTTATAATCAATATTATGAACGGAACCACTCGACTCTTGTTTCTTGCCATTACGTATCCTTTAGTTCGTTAATTAAGTCTGAAAAAAATGAGAATCTGTTTAACAGTGTTACTCTAACAGCAAACAGGTGGTTTGTTCAATGTACAACATTGGCAAGTTTCAGCACGCCTATTAGTGCTATAGATTTATCTGATGGCTTTGTTAAATTTGTATTGGTATATTGTTGACGTAAAACTCTGGAGTGTGTATGTGATATTAAAAAATAAAGTCAATGTGACGCTATTTTTTAGTAAGTAAGGACAGCGCCTTACTAGCGCCGGCAACTACCAAGGAGGTAGGGATGAGTTTGACCAGGCGAGATTTCGTGAAATTGTGCACAGGAACAGTGGCTGGCTTTGGGATTTCCCAGATGTTCAACCCGAGCGTTGTGCAAGCACTTGAGAAGTTTGTACCACATGTATTCTGGATACAGGGACAGGGCTGTACCGGATGTTCGGTTTCACTTCTAAATTCAGTGCATCCTTCCATTGCGAAGGTTTTGCTAGATGTAATTACACTCGATTTTCATCCGACCATTATGGGGTCTGAAGGTGAAGTTGCTTGGGGACACATGACAGATGTGGCTAAAGAGCAGAAGGGTAAATACATTGTTATTTTTGAAGGATCAGTACCAGTGGCAGAAAATGGCCACTATTGTATCCTCGGTGAAAAAGACGGCAAAGAGTATACCATGCTTGAGACTACTCTTGAAATGGCCAAGAACGCTGCCGTTGTTGTTAACGTCGGTACTTGTGCTGCTTATGGTGGTATTCCTGCTGCTGAAGGTAACGTTACTGGATCTACTTCCGTAACAAAAGTACTTGCTGATAACGGTATTAAGACTCCAGTAGTCAATGTTCCCGGTTGTCCTCCACATCCTGATTGGATGATTGGAACTCTTGTTTACGCTATTAATGCGATTGAAGAGAAAGGACTTGAAGGCGGACTTGGTGAAGTTGTCAAAATTCTTGACTCCGAAGGGCGTCCTACACCTTTCTTTGGCGAAAACATTCATGACAATTGTCCTTATCTTTCTAAATTTGATGAGGATGAATTTTCTAAAGTTTTCACTGATAAAGAAAACTGTCGTTACGAACTCGGCTGTAAAGGCCCGAGCGCTAATGCCGATTGCTTTAAACGCAAATGGAATGGCGGTGTTAACTGGTGTGTAGAGAACGCAGTATGTATTGGTTGCGTGGAACCGGGTTTTCCGGATGAGATGTCCCCATTCTACGAAGCCGGTTAATAGCTAATAGGAGTATTTTTCCTAATGTCAAAATCAAGTACACCCGCTAAAGACGGGAAAATAAAGATTGCCATTGACCCGGTTAGCCGGATTGAAGGTCACCTCAAAGCTGAGGTTGTTGTTAAAGACGGGAAAGTTGTAGATGCCTGGCTTTCAGGTGGTATGTATCGCGGTTTTGAGAATATTCTAGTTGGTCGCGATCCTCGCGATGCAGCTCAGTTGACTCAGAGACTTTGCGGTGTATGTCCTACAGCTCATTCAACCGCAGCTTGTTTAGCTCTTGATGATGCTTGTGGCGTCAAACTCACCAAAAATGGTAGAGTCACAAGAAACCTCATCTTTGGTGCTAACTATCTGCAGTCTCATCTTCTGCATTTTTATCATCTTGCAGCTTTGGATTTCGTTAGAGGACCAGGCAAAGCGCCTTTCGTTCCTCGTTTCGATCAGCCAGATCTTCGTTTGGATGAAAAAACCAATGCAGTAGCAGTTGATCAGTATATTAAGGCTCTTGAAATTCGTCGTATCTGCCATGAAATGGTAGCTCTCTTCGGTGGAAAAATGCCTCATGTTTCTGGTCAGGTTGTTGGTGGAACTACTGAAATTCCTACTAAGGAAAAGCTTGCAGAATATGCCAGCCGCTTCAAAGAAGTTAGGAAATTTGTAGCTGAAACCTATCTACCTACCGTTTATCTTATCGGATCTGTTTATAAAGATCTCTTTAAGATCGGTGGTGGTTACAAGAACTGTATGTCATACGGTGTATTCCCAATGGACGAAGAGGGTTCTAAGACTCTCATCGATTCCGGTGTATACATTGATGGTAAAGATGAGAAATTTAACCCTGCTCTTATTAAAGAGTTTGTTAAATACTCATGGTTCGAAGACTCTTGTTCAGATCTCCATCCGAGCAAAGGTAAGACCATTCCGGATGTTCACAAAGAAGGAGCTTACAGCTTCATCAAAGCTTCTCGTTACAACAAGAAGCCTGTTGAAGTTGGTCCTCTTGCTCGTATGTGGATACACAATCCAGAACTCAGTGATATCGGTAAAAAACAGCTTAAAGACCTTTACGGTATCAAAGCTGTCAAATTCCGCGATCTCGGAGAAGATCTTGCATTCTCTCTCATGGGTCGTCACGTTGCACGTGCTGAGGAAGCTCTCATTGTTGCTGATGCAATCAATGATACTTGGCTCAAGGAAATTAAAGCCGGCGAAGATACATACGTCGAGTCTAAAGTTCCTGTAACTGGTGAAGGTATCGGATTCACTGAAGCTCCTCGCGGATCTTTGCTGCATTACATAAATATTCAGGATTCTAAAGTAGCTAACTACCAGCTTATGCCTGCTACTCTCTGGAACACAAACCCTCGTGATGACATGGGGCAGCGTGGACCTGTTGAGGAAGCTCTCATCGGTTGTCCAGTTCCAGACACTGGAAGTCCTGTAGACATATCAAGGATCATTAGATCCTTTGATCCATGACTAGGCTGTGCCGTGCACGTGTTGCACGCAGACACTGGTAAGAAAACTGTTCATCACATTCAGGAAGGATGCTAGGTTAGCTGGTATAACCATAGCGGGGACGTAGTCCCGTATTTTCTATAGTGAGAACTATTTCAGGATCATAATAGCTCCCGGGCGCAGGAATTATCCCGTGTCCGGGAGTTTTCTTTTACATTATTTGTCCTGAGTTGTTGATATAACTGAGAAAAGTTTTATTGAATCGTTTCAAAGGATTAAAAAATGAAGAAGCTACTTGTTTTGGGGGTGGGAAATATTCTACTCATGGATGAAGGCGTTGGCGTTCATGCCATTGAGGCTTTGCGCAAAGAAGAATGGCCTGAAAATGTTCACATGGTCGATGGCGGAACATTCACACAGGATCTTTTTCATGTACTGGAAGGGTATGATGGCCTTCTGGTGCTTGATATTGTTCACGCAGGAGAGGCTCCCGGAACAGTCTATATGTTTGAAGAAGATGATCTCATTCAAAATGATGATCAACGTTTATCTTTACACGATATTGATTTGATTGATTCTTTGCACATGGCAGAGATGGTAGGGAAAAGGCCAAGAATGCGCGTTATCGGTATGGAACCTAAAAGTTACACCGATTGGGGTCTGGAAATGACTCCTGAAGTTCAAAAAACATTCCCGCATTTTTTGGAAGTTTCAAGAAAAGAAGTGAATAGATTTATTGAAGAATTCAATAGTTGATTGAATTATAGGCGGTCCCGGAAGATAACAGCCGGGACCGCCTTTAATATTAGTATTTTACTCTTCGGTTTGTTCTAAAGCTTCCATAAGGCTTATAGTCAGCTTCAAGAAGTCTGCTTCAGTCAGAATACCTGTCAGTTCACCTACTTCATTTACCACGGGTAAACATCCGTATTTGTGGTTAAGCAGCAAGTACGCAGCCTCTTTCAGCAGTGTTTCTGAGGTAACGGTCTTAATACCGGTTCTCATTATTTCCCCTACGGGAATACCTGAGTCAATTTCACCCTGAGTTGTGGGATCAATTCCTGCTAAATGTGAAATAGTTGCTCCAAGTATGTCTCTGTGGGTAATCAGGCCGATAAAAACACTCTTTTCGTTTACGATCGGGATATGTCTGATTCTTTGTAGATCCATCAAGGAGCGGGCCATTCTCAAGGTGTCATTTTCATTGAGAGTGAACAGTTTGTTTGTCATCAGATCAGTAACTTTCAGCATGTGATCCTCCTTTTCCTTACCTATAATCTCTCTTTATGAACCTTTTGTGTCAAGAGGCGTATGCATAAAATTGAAGTTTAAATGGTTGGATGCTGTATTCTGGTTGACTTGCCCGGTAAAATCTGATTTGCAACTGCGAACGATAAAATTTAAGTTGGCACAGGTTAGAAGCTTGATGTCTTTAAGTTTCTGACGTTTATTATATAGTATTTTGATAATACCTCAAAACTGAGGGCTAACATAAAAATTTTTGCAGACGGTCGATTTAGGGAGAAATAGAGTTTTAGTTAATAATATTATAAGCTAACTCTGTTTTTGTTTTATTGATAATGTTTGTTTTGAGGCAAAACCTCATCGGGGGAGAGTGTGCGGATTGATCCAAAGTTCAGCAGAACTAAAATGGTTGAAGAGCAGATTGTAGCCCGTGGTGTGGTTGATCAAAATGTTTTATCAGCTATGCGTAAAGTTCAAAGGCATCTTTTTGTGCAGGGAGCTCTTGCTGACAGGGCATATGCAGACAGTGCTCTTCCTATCGGGGAAGGGCAGACTATTTCTCAGCCGTTTATTGTTGCTTACATGTCGGAACTTTTACAGATTCAGTCCGGACATAAAGTTCTGGAAATTGGAACCGGTTCTGGATATCAGGCAGCAGTTCTGGGTGAAATGGGTGCTGAAGTTTATTCCGTTGAAAGAATACGTAAGCTTTTTATTGCCGCGCGAACTCTTCTTTTTGATTTGAGATTTTTTAATATTCGTCTAAAACTTGATGATGGTACAATGGGATGGCCTGATGAAGCTCCTTTTGATCGGATTATAGTTACAGCCGGTGGGCCGGAAATACCTCAGTATTTGATAGATCAGCTTGCCGATCATGGCAGAATGGTTATACCTGTTGGGAACGAAAAGAGAAGACAGCAACTTATTCTGGTTACAAAGGAAGACGGTAAAGTCACAGAGACAGATATGGGCGGATGTGCATTTGTTGATCTTGTGGGGAAACAGGGCTGGTAATCGGGTATTTTGTTGGAGAATAAATGAATTTAATTCAAGCATGGAACAACGGTCCCGGGCCAAACTCTATTCGTGAGTATCTGATTTTGATGCTCAAGGGATTGTGTATGGGAGTTGCCGACATTATTCCGGGAGTATCCGGCGGAACAATGGCCTTCATCACAGGTATCTATGATCAATTGATAGATTCCATCCGTTCATTTAATGGAACCTTCATTAAGAAATTAGTTACATTTGATTTGATAGGCGCTGTGGCTGTGCCTCATTTGAAATTTATAATTCCACTCCTTTTCGGCATTGTTCTGGCCATGGTTTCAATGGCCCGCATAATTCATTCTCTTCTTGGCAGTCACCCGGTTCAAGTTTGGTCTCTCTTTTTCGGGCTTATTGCTTCTTCTATTTTGGTGGTAGGCCGGAGAGTCGGTAAGTTTTCCTTTAAAAATATTTTATCCGGTGCACTCGGGGCTATTTTCAGTTTCGTTCTGGTCGGATTGATTCCTGTTACGACTCCTGATACTTTGTGGTTTGTTTTTATATGCGCTTCAATATCTATTTGTGCCATGATTTTGCCGGGAATAAGCGGGGCCTTTATTCTGTTGCTGCTCGGTAAATATGAGTACATCACAGGAGCACTTCGAAATCCGGCAAGTCCAGAAAATACAGCTATCCTGATAGCATTTGTATGCGGGTGCGCTTGTGGAATTTCTCTATTTTCTCGCGTTCTTCATTATTTTCTTGAAAAGCACCATGGTATTACGATCAGCATCCTTACAGGATTTATGGCTGGTGCCATGCGTAAAATATGGCCGTGGAAAGAAGTTCTTGATTCAGTTGTCATTCGCGGTAAGACTTATGTCTTGAGTGAAGCAAATATTTTGCCTCCCGCTTATAATGAGGAGTTTGCGACGGCTGTTGGATTAATGGTTGTCGGCTTTGCATTTGTAATAATTTTGGAATGGATATCTTCAGCTCAAAGGAGCTGATTTGGGTCGGGAGTAATTCTCCCTTAAGTTAAATACACAACAAAGGTATAAAAATGAGTTCATCATGTGGATCCTGCTCAACAGAAAAGAAAGAGGGCGATAAACCAAACGCTGCTCATGCTCTTCAGAATGAGTTAATTTCTTCTACCTTGAAGAGAATTAAATACAAAATTTTTGTTATGAGCGGAAAGGGCGGAGTTGGTAAAAGTTCTGTGGCAGTTAATATTGCTGCAGCCCTTGCGGATAAGGGATTTAAAGTCGGTATTCTGGACGTTGATATTCATGGTCCAAGTGTACCGCATTTGCTTGGAATCACCGGGCAGCTTGAAGTTGAACGTGGAAACCTCGTTGTTCCCAAGAAAGTGAATGATAACCTCCATGTTGTTTCAATGGAATCTTTGCTTAAAGACCCTGATCAGGCTGTTCTTTGGCGTGGTCCTATGAAAACTTCCGCTATCAGACAATTTATTTCGGACGTTCAGTGGGGAGATTTGGACTTTCTGGTTATTGATTCCCCTCCAGGAACCGGTGATGAGCCAATGACTGTGCTCAAGACTATTCCGGAGTCTTTAGCTGTTGTTGTAACTACTCCACAGGAGATTTCTCTTGCGGATGTAAGGAAAGCTATTAATTTTCTTCAGTATGCCAAGGCTAATATCATGGGCGTTGTAGAAAATATGAGCGGCCTTATTTGTCCTCATTGTCATGAGCAGATAGATCTGTTTAAAAGAGGCGGCGGTGAGCAGTTGGCTGAAAAATACGGATTGCCTTTCCTTGGTGCAATTCCTCTAGATCCTACAGCTGTTGTTGCAGCGGATCTCGGTAAACCTGTTGTTCTTCTTGAAGAGAGCTCTCCCGCTAAAACAGCATTCAGAGATGTTGCTGATAAAATAGCAGAGGCTGCTGAAAGTAGTTTGGAAATTGCTTCCAGCACTCACTCTTAGGTTTTTATAGACGATTTTAGTTGCAGGGAGTTTAAATGACAATCTCCCTGCAATTTAAAATCAGGCCATCCTTCAGGGTATAGTTTATAAAGCTAATGAGCTCTGATTAAATGTATTTACCGAATCGGGACACGCTATGATCAATCTCGCTAATTCCCTTACTCTTGGACGTATTCTTACGGTGCCAGTTCTCGTGGCTCTTCTTTATTTTCCTAGTAAGATCACGATGTTTTTAGCTGCGTTGCTGTTTTTTTTGGCATCGTTAACTGATATTTTTGACGGAATGATCGCACGTCGGCAAAATCAGGTTACGACTCTGGGCAAATTTCTTGATCCATTGGCTGATAAGCTTTTGATCAGTTCTATTTTAATTATGCTAACTCAGCTTGGTTATGTAGATGCGTGGATAACTGTTGTTATTATTTGCCGCGAACTGATTATTACAGGATTACGTGCTATTGCTATGGATATGGGGTTGGTTCTTGCCGCGGATAATTTCGGTAAGATGAAAACAATTGCTCAAAGTCTGGCTTTAGGACCGCTATTGTTACATTATCCTTATTTCGGAATAGATATGCATGCCCTGGGAACTCAGATTCTTTACGTAGCATTAGGATTGACTGTGTTTTCTGCTGGTAATTATATGTACAATTTGCATAAAATTTGGTTAACTAACGAATAATTTTTTAAAAGCAAATAAATAATACTCAGCTAGGTGCATCATGAACCGTACTGAACGACATAATCTTGTGCTCAGGCTCAATAATTGTCTTGAGACTATTCTTGAACTTGAGCAGGAGTTGGAAAAGCTTGATTTGAACCGTAATTTTCTTGAGGAACTTGAGCTTCTTAAGGATTTTATGCAAAAGGTGGAGAAGGTTCAAGTTAGTGAGGACGATGTTCAGAGAATTGAAACAGCTACAGGCAGTTTTTTGAAAGAACTTAAAGAACCTCTTAGTCAACTTGATTCATCTAATAAACTTTTTATGCGTCTACAGTAGGAGCTTATAGTGCTGAGGCGTAGACTTTTGCTGGGCCTTCTGGTCTTAATAAATGTTGTGTTACTCTTACGGCTGGGTCTTAGCGAGCAAGGGGTTTTCGGGTACCTAGAGTTAGATAGAAAGGTGCAGGAACTTGAACTTAAAATTGAAGATGCAGACAGTCGCACTCTTGAGTTAAGCAGAGAAATTCGACGGTTGAAATCTGATAGAGCTTATCAGGAAAAGATTATCCGCAGCCGGATGAATTATGTTAAAGAGAATGAATTGTTATATATTTTCCCCGATTCCGGGAAGCTAAAGCCACAGGGAGAAACCTCAGATGCAAAGCAAAATTGAGTGGTATCAGGAAGTTTTGGCACTTGAACCCAGCTCTAAAGTTTTTTTCCCTTTAGCTCGCCTCTATGTTGAAATCGGTAATCTTGAGAAAGCTGTAACCTCACTTAGAATGGGCCTTGATAGGCATCCTGATTATCTCGAAGCTCGTTTGTTACTTGTTGAAACTCTTACCAAACTCGGTAGAGATTCAGAAGCAAAAGCTGCAGTTGCACCGCTTACCAGACTTTTTTCTTCATACCCCTCATTTTGGAAAATGTGGGGAGATTCTGTTGCTGAAGGAAATACTGATGTCGCTGGAGCGATGGCATTTCTTTTTTCAGCGCTTCACGGCACTCCTTTGTCCTGGGCTGACGTTATGTCTGAAGGGATCAGGAAATTGACAGGTATCGGGGGGGCTTCTACAGATAGCGGGCCGTCTGATACTGCTAAAGGCGTTTGTTCAGATTCTAAAGAAACTGATGTTCTTGCTGATAGTGAAATTCTGTCGCGTGAAATAGAGCAGGCTTCTGCCGATGTTGAAGTTGATGGTGAAATTGATGACGATTCACTGACCAGCCATGTTGTTATGGATAGTCTGAGGACTAGGACTATGGCTGATGTATTAGCTTCTCAAGGTGAACTGGTGGGAGCTTTGGATATCTACCGCGATCTTCTTGCTAGCGCCGATGTTTCTCATAAAGATGAACTGCTTATGATTATGGCTGATATCTCTTCTCGAATCAGTACTGAACAAAATCATTGTAGTGGTGATGATTGTGATGATCCATATGTTAAACACGCTAAAAGTAAATTGATGAGTACTCTTGAGCTTCTTGCCGAACGACTTGAAGCCAGAGCAACCCGTTAATTTCCTTTCTTTTTATTTTTAAATTATTTAAAAATCAATTTTATATAAAAATGCCGTTTGATTTAATTATTCGGTATTCGGGTTAAATATGAGATTTAAAAATTCAGTGCGATTTGTCGCACTTTTTGCTTTTTCCATTTTGATGATATTTGCCGGAGGCTGTGATTACGGAAGTAAAGTCTGGCATGATGCACAGGACACCGTTAATCCTAATCCTACAATCGATCTACAATCCGCAGGTATCGAAAATCCTGATGATAATAAGCTGGCTCTTTTGTTTACTCCAGTGGATGAAAAAATTCTTTCGTTGACTTCTTTTCTTTCCAATATAGATTCCCATCCTGACGAAGATTGGTTTAAACTCTTATTTATGCGTTTTCCTTGGATCACCGGTGTCTTCACTGTTGATGAAGAAGCAAATATGCTGGTTAAATTGCCGGAAGAAAGCATTAAGCCGTTTAAGCCCGGACCGCTGGTTGAATATGAGGGGGACTGGTCTGAGATAAAAATGAAGTCTTTCATTAGTTATTCAGAATTCGGTCCTGAGATGTATCTTTGTATACCTTTTTTTAAAGATGCTGATTTTAAAGGATTGGTAGTCGTTCACTTTGATCCAAGAATTTTGCTTAACTTTTGTCCTGCTCCTCAGAAATTGATAATTATGCAGCCTGATGGCGGCGGTATATGGACTGGAGATGAGAATTTAGACAAAGAAGCTTTTTTAAAGATAGATTGGGATGCACTTCTTGATGAAGACGTTCATGGGGTTACTAAAGTAGGCGAAGTCAGATATGTTTGGCTGTCACGCTATGTTAGTGATACTCAGATAATGTATGTTACGAAGGCTGTCTCAGAATCTGATGAAGATGACGGATTTTTGATTTTCTAAAGTTGTTTAGTGATGTATATTCTAATTTGTTTCTATCTAATTAAATCACTGAACGACCGTGCACCAGGGACATTCCTTAAGGAGGATAAATGACCCAGCAGATAACAGTCACTGAACACCTTTTATTGCATCAAAAGCAGATTCCAGGTGCTACAGGACAGTTTACGCATCTTTTTAATGAGCTAGTTCTTTCGGCTAAAATTATATCACGGGAAGTTAACAAAGCTGGCCTTGTTGATGTTCTAGGGTTTACCGGAGAAATTAATGTTCAAGGCGAGGAAGTTAAAAAACTCGATGAGTACGCGAATCGAATTTTAATTCATCGGATGGCTCGATCTGGAGTCCTCTGTGCGATGGCTTCTGAAGAAAATGCCGATATCATTGATATTCCTCACGGCTTGCCTCAGGGAAGCTATATAATAATTTTTGATCCACTCGATGGGTCTTCAAATATTGATGTTAATGTTAATATTGGAACTATTTTTTCGATTTATCGTCGTAAAAGTAAAGTGGGGACTCCTGTACAATCCTCTGATGTACTTCAGTGTTGTGACGAACAGGTAGCTGCCGGATATATTTTATACGGCTCGTCTACTATGCTTGTTTTTACTACAGGAGATGGAGTTCACGGTTTTACACTTGATCCGGGTGTAGGTGAGTTTCTGCTTTCGCATCCTAATATTAAAATTCCTGAAATCGGAAAAATATATTCAGTAAATGAAGGTTATTGGCCTTATTGGAGTGAAGCAACTAAGAAGGTTGTTAACCATTTCAAATCCGCTGATAATGTTCACGGACACCCATACAGTCTGCGCTACATAGGCTCTTTAGTTGCTGATTTTCATCGCAACCTGATCTATGGCGGTGTATTTATGTATCCGGCTGATCACAGAGAACCTTCTAAGCCTGTTGGTAAACTCAGGCTTATGTGTGAAGCTGCGCCTATGGCTATGCTTGTTGAGCAGGCTGGTGGCATGGCTACAGATGGAACGAAGCGCATTCTTGATATTGTTCCTCATGAGCTTCATCAACGAGTTCCTCTTTTCATTGGTTCAAAACACGAAGTTTCAATTATACGTGATATCTATGAGGGGCAGGACGGCTAATGCTATGTCTTGGAATTGAAAGTTCTTGTGATGAAACCGGACTGGCATTGGTGCGTGACGGAAAATTTATTGCCGAAAAATTGGCTTCTCAGGTAGATGTGCATGCTCTTTTTGGTGGCGTAGTTCCTGAAATTGCTTCTAGGGAGCATTTGAGAGCTTTGCCGGCTTTGTATAATGAACTTATGCAGGAGCAGTCACTTACGGCTGATGATATTGATGTCGTAGCCGTAGCCCGTGGTCCCGGACTTCAAGGGTGTTTGCTGATGGGGTTGAACTTTGCAAAAGGTCTGGCTCTTTCTACCGGCGCAACCTTGATAGGTGTTAATCATCTCTGGGCGCATCTGACCGCAGCCGGTCTTGAGCAGGAGTTGCAATATCCTTCGCTCGGATTGCTGGTTTCCGGAGGCCATACTCATATTTATCTTATTAAAAGTTCGTCCGAGTTTATCCTTTTAGGTCGAACTCTTGATGACGCCGCTGGCGAAGCCTTTGATAAGACTGCAAAATTGTTAAACATTCCTTATCCTGGCGGTAAGATTGTTGATGATTTGGGCCGAGCTGGCAATCCTGACCGTAAAATGTTTCCGACTCCTTATATAAAAAATGATAATCTGGATTTTAGTTTTAGCGGATTGAAAACAGCTGCAGCTCTTTATGTTCAAGCTAATCCGGAATTGCGACTTTCTACCATGGGTATTCCTGATTCAGAAACAGAAGATCCGGAAATAGTAAAACGAAGAAATGATATGTTTGCATCCTTTAATTACTCGGTAGCAAAAACTCTAAGTGTAAAAACTGTGCGGGCGCTAGAGCGTAATAAAGGCGTTAAGTCACTTATTGTTGCCGGAGGGGTTGCCGCTAATTCTGTGGTTCGTACCGTCATGGCTGAAGTTGCTCGCAAATTTTCTATTCCTCTTGTTTTGCCTTCGCCTAAATTTTGTACGGATAATGGTGCAATGATAGCTTTTTCCGGGTATCTTTTGGCTAAAGAAGGTTTCAGGCACGGTTTCGATCTTGAGGCTATTCCCAGAGGACGTGTGGTTCCCGAAGATTGGACACGTGTTGCAGAAATGTAGTTCAGGTATATTGCCATTCTCTCTATAGGTAGTTATCTTAACGATACTATACGAGTGCGATAGTTGGATACTGCTTGACACTTTGACCAACGATAATTAAATTTCATAATTGAGTTGGGGCCTTAAGCCTCCACTTCAGAAATTAAAATTCGATGTAATCTCTTCGCAAGGGATATTATTACTGAAATACTAAAACAAGGAGTACGTCATGGCTTTACAGGTAACCGATTCTAATTTTCAAGAAGAAGTTCTAAATAGTGACAAGCCTGTTCTGGTTGATTTCTGGGCGCCTTGGTGTGGACCTTGTCGCGCAATGGGTCCTGTAATTGACGAACTCGCTGAAGAGTTTTCCGGACAGATTAAAATTTGTAAGATGAATGTTGATGATAATCCTTCATCTCCCGGTAAGTATGGTATTCGCGCTATTCCTACTCTTATTCTCTTTAAAGATGGAGAAGTTGTTGATCAGACTACAGGAGCTGTTTCTAAAAGCAGTATCAAGGAAATGATTACCAGCAAGGCTCTTTAATTTCATGAAGTCTTATGACGCCATTGTTATCGGGGGCGGCCCAGCCGGAATGGCGGCCGCCCTTTATCTCGTACGGGCAGGTGTAAAAATACTTGTCGTGGAGAAGCTTGCGCCTGGTGGTCAGATGCTTCTCACTGAAGAGCTTGAGAATTATCCCGGTTTTCCCGGAGGCATCAAAGGTTACGAACTTGCTGACTACATGGCTGAACATGTTCAACAATATCCCTTTGATAAAATATATGACGAAGTTCGAGAGATTATTCCGGGGAAGGATTCTCACGAGATTGTGGTTGATGGTGTTCATTTTAAGGCCAGAGCAATCATTATTGCTACCGGTGTGGTTTTTAGAAAGCTCAAAGTTCCGAATGAAGAAAAACTTCTCGGGCGTGGAGTTTCATATTGCGCACTATGCGACGGTAATTTTTATAAAAATAAAGTTGTTGCTGTTGTCGGCGGTGGAAATTCTGCTCTTGAAGAGTCACTTTACCTTGCAAGGCTTGTAAAGAAGCTTTATCTCATTCACCGCAGGGATGAGTTTAGAGGGTTGAAGTGTTATCAGGATAAATGCAACGCAGACCCTACAATTGTTCCGGTTCTAAATTCCGTAGTATCCCGCATTGTCGGAGATAACGAAGTGGTAGGTATCGAAGTTAAGGATGCTGTTACCAATGAATATTCTGTTTTAGATGTTGATGGTGTGTTTATATTTGTTGGATTTAATCCTCTAAGTACTTTTTTTCCTGTGGAGCTTCAATTGGATCATTCCGGTTTCATTAAAACAACTTGTGAAATGGAAACCAATATCCCCGGCATATATGCGGCTGGAGATATACGGTCCAAAAATTGTCGGCAGGTAGTTACCGCAGTAGGTGACGGCGCAACTGCGGCAACAGCAGCTTTTGCGTATTTGGAACATAATGATGCGTAATAGAATATTTTGTTTTGTTTTGTTTTGTATTTTGATTTTCAGCACCACCGGATGTGGTGTTATCGATTACTATTTTCTTCCTAAGCCCGACGATACTGCGCAGGAACTTTATGAAGCCGGTGTAGAATCCATGAAGGATAAAGATTATACCAATGCTTCCGATTTTTTTGCGAAGTTAAAAGATCGTTATCCTTTCAGTCCGTTCACAGTAAAAGCTGAAATCAGCCTCGGTGATGCGTATTACCTTGATGGTAAATTTTTTGATGCTTCGGAAGCTTATAAAGAATTTGCAGCTCTTCACCCAGGTAACGAAGAAATTCCATATGTCCTTTTTCAAATAGGACTCAGTAACTTTTCGTTGTTCAGTTCAATAGATAAGCCTCAGCATAGTGTGAGCGAAGCTCTTGAATATTTTTATCGAGTTGAAGAAGCTTACCCTGACAGTGAGTACGCAACTGCGTCAAAAGATTATATTGTAAAATGCAGACGGGCTCTTGCGGATCAAGAACTGTTTATTGCGGACTTTTTCTGGAGATCAGCTAAATTCGGCGCTGCGTGGAAAAGATATGCCTTTGTAGTACGTAATTTCAAAGATCTTCCTGAAGTGCGCAAGTATGCTATAAAGCAGGCTGAAATGTCGTATTATGAATATCAGAAAACGCTTTCCCAGGCTGAAAGGGAAAAATTACAAGGTACTTGGAAGGAACTTGTAGATTGGTTGTAATTATACCCTTAAATTAATCGTAGTTTGTAATTAGAATGTATTTACCCGGCTGACTTTTGTCTGTCGGGTATTTTTTTAGCAATTTTATCTCATTGTTTTACTGAATTTTTAAGTCTATATTTGTTGCCAAGATGATCCTTTAGGTTTTCACGCCTATAATCTTTAAAAGAACTTAAATGTAGCAGGCTGATAAATTATGACCGAAGATAACTTTGCTTTTCCTGAATGGCTGGATGATTTTCAAATTACTGATGAAGTTTTTGCTGTAGCCTATGAGGCTGTTTTGCCTCCTCAAAGAGCTTGGATGAAAAAGACAATTGCTCAGGTTTATGCTGTCAATTCTCCTGATTCACCGCAAAGCAAGTGGACCGTAAATACATGGAAGGGCGGTTTTGAAACTGAGATAGCAAATTCGCCGCTTGATTGTGTACTTATGCTTGTTGACAAGGGAGCTACTTCCGCAGTTAGAATTCTTGCCGCACTTGCCCCCGCTTTAGCGGTCGGGGTTCAGAATATTTTAGTTGTCTTCGTCGGAGAAGGGGAACTTTCTCAGCCTGTTTTGACGGGGTTTGAACTTGCCGGGCAGGAAGCTGTTGTTTCGCTCTCCGACGATAAATTCTCAGAGCTGATTTCGTTTGTATATGAATCAGAAGTGTCAACCGCAATTCTTGATCTCAGATCATGCCCGACTGATCTCAGCTATTCTGAGAACGTACGATACTGGCGGGCTCCGAATATTTCGGTTATTTCAATCTGCGCGGACGAAGATGGTCCTGATATGGACGTTGTTAAGTTTGCTCACCCTGATGTGACAATCGAAGAAACGACAATAGAAGACCTTGCTGAATCCGGCGGAGACGTCGCAATTGTTCCTGCGGAACTTATAGGGGAAGCTTTGGTTGATTTTAAAATGGTACTTTCTCATGAGCAGGAAGGTTGCTGGATGTGGAATAATCTTACAGACCGATTCTTTAGAAAAGATTCTGTAGCGCTGGCTGTTTGTTTATAGACAGTACATGGTTTAATCTTTTTATTTGATAAGATTTTTATCTGGAAGGTAATTTTATGAGTGATAACTCTGATTTTTCTGCAAAGAGTATTGAAAAAATACGAAATATTGGAATTATTGCACACATAGATGCCGGTAAAACAACTGTTACCGAGCGTATGCTGTATTTTTCAGGCAAAATTCACAGACTGGGTGAGGTGCATGAAGGCACAGCCACGATGGATTATATGCCGGAAGAACAGGAGCGCGGAATTACGATTACTTCCGCTGTAACTGCTTGTTTTTGGGGTAAAAATACAATCAATATAATTGATACTCCCGGGCATGTCGATTTTACTATAGAAGTGCAGCGTTCACTTAGAGTTCTTGATGGCGCTGTCGGTGTTTTTTGCGCTGTCGGGGGTGTTGAGCCGCAGTCTGAAACCGTTTGGCGGCAGAGTGAAAATTTCGGAGTTCCAAAGCTTGTTTTCATAAACAAAATGGACAGGCTCGGAGCTGATTTTGAAGCTGTTCTAGAATCCATGGTGGAGCGGCTTAAAATAAAAATTCTTCCAGTTCAAATCCCAGATGGTGCCGGGGATGAATTTGCAGGAGTTTTTGATCTCATCCGTCTTAATAAAATTGTATATGACGAAGATGAGAATGGTGAAATATTTGAGATATCGGAGCTCAGTGAACAGGAATTGGAACGGGTCTCTCCTTGGCGTGAGAGAATGTGCGATACACTTTCTGAGTTTGACGATGAATTTTTAGAGCGATATTTAAATGATGAAATAGATCCCGATTATATAGAATCTGTTATCCGCAAAGCGACATTACAGCTTGAACTTGTTCCAGTCTTTGCCGGGTCCGCTTTAAAAAATGTCGGAGTGCAGCCTTTAATGGACGGGATCGGTAAGTACTTACCAAGTCCGCTTGAAGTCTCTCAGGTTAAAGGAGTTGATCCTCTTACAGGTGTTGAAAGGACGGTGGACCCGTCTGTATCGGCTGATTTTCAGGCTCTGGTTTTTAAGATTGTTATGGATTTAGGGCGCAAAATAGTGCTTATGCGAATCTATTCCGGAAAAATAGACGCGGGCGATACCGTTAAGAACGTGACTCAAGGGACCGTTGAAAGAATTGATCGTCTTTTCAGGATGCATGCCGGTCGTAAGGAAAAGCTGGAAGTTGCAGGAGTCGGTGATATTGTTGCTGTGGCCGGTCTTAAGAATTCCCGCACTGGCGACACGCTTTCTACTTCCGAAAAGCCCATTATACTCGAACAGATTGAATTATATAAGCCGGTTATTTCGTTGGCAATCGAGCCAAGAAACTCCGATGAATCCGAAAAACTGGATGATGTTCTAGATAAATATCTACAAGAAGATCCTACTCTTAACCTTAAAACGGATGAAGACACCGGACAGATAATTTTATCTGGTATGGGAGAGCTTCATTTAGAAGTTGTGCTGGAAAGAATGCGCAGGGAGTACGGGCTTGCACCTAGAGCCGGTAAACCGCAAGTTGTATATCAGGAAGTTCCGGGCAAATTGGCGGAAGCTGAAGAAGAATTTGACAAGCAAATAGGTGATGAGAAACATTATGGCTGTGTAAGATTGTCTGTTGAGCCTTCAACGCGTGGTGATGGACGAAATGTCAGTTTTGAAATTGATACTGGACTGTGGGCTTCTGAATGGCTAGATGCTGTGGCGGAAGGTATAGACGATTCCCTTCAGTGCGGAGTTCTAAAAGGATTTCCCGTTCAGGATATTAGAGTGCGTATTTTAGAACTTAAAAAGAAAGATGGTGAATCCAGCGAGCAGGGTTATCATCTTGCGGCAGGGCGTGCGCTTAAGAAGGCTTTAGCAGCTTCAGCTCCAAAGCTGATGGAACCGATTATGGATATTGAAGTTTCCGCTCCTGATGATTTTATAGGAGAAGTGATAGGGTTGCTGGGATCTAAAGGGGCCCGCATTGAAAATATGCTTGACCGGAATGGTCAGAAAGTTGTGCAGGCTCTTGCTCCGCTCAGTAAAATGTTCGGATTTTCCACTGAGTTACGGTCGTCAACGCAAGGCCGTTCAGGATTTGTAATGAAATTTCATAGTTTTGATGTTCTTGATAAGTAGTCAATATTTTAGTATTTTTTATGAGCCCTAGCTAGCTATATTAGTTCGCTTATTTTGATTAGTTTATAATTGTCAGGTAAAGAAGGGATTTTGATGCCAAAAGAAGTCAGCAGGTATGCCAGATTAAAAAGATTTATTCGTTTGTATTACCTTAAAGTTGTGCGTCTTAACGCCTCTCCTCATCAAGTTGCGATGGGGGTGGCCAGTGGTGTTTTCGGTGGATGTTTTCCCGTTATTCCGGGGCTTCCTTTGCAAACAGTTATAGCTGTTATTGCTGCTTTTGTTACCAGAAGCAGCAAAGTTGCAGCTATTGTCGCCACTTGGATCTCAAATCCTCTTAACTGGCTTTTATTTTATTATATTCAATTTAAAATTGGATCATTTTTGCTTCCAATAGATGTTAAATTTGACCCTGCAACATGGCAAGTGTCAGACTTTATGGCGATTGGGTGGCAAGGGGTTACTATTTTAATGTTCGGTGGCTTTATTTTAGCTATTCCTATGTCCATCGCTTCATATTTTATTGCTCTATTTTTTATTAGAAGACATAGAAAGCGCAAGGCGTTGCGTATGCTGGCAAGAAGAAAGAAATTGTGATTTGGTTAATACCAGCCCAGTGATTTTCCTGTCGGTTTAAACCTCCCTCAAGGGAGGTTTTTTTTTGAAAGTTCTATTTTTAATACGGTTTATTGTAATACTTCTTGAAAGAATTGAATTAAATGTTTAAAAATATAAAGAGATTTTATTATGAATACTGACGGGGAGACTTCTTATGTCCGATGATATGACTACTCAGGTTTTTAAAGAGGAGGCTTTTGAGCTTTTAGGTGAGCTTGAATCCTCTCTTTTAGAACTTGAAGATCTGCCAGATGATATGGATTTGATCAATCGAGTCTTTAGAGCTCTTCACACGATCAAAGGCTCTGGTTCCATGTTTGGTTTTGATGCGATTGCCGGTTTTACTCATCACGTGGAAACCGTTTTTGATATGGTTCGAAACGGCGATCTTCCAATTACCAAAGAATTGCTGACCTTGGTTTTGTCTTCCCGCGACCATATTTATACAATGCTGCAATCTCCTTCCGGTGAAGGAGAAGCAGGTCAAGGCGATAGTATTCTTGAAGGCCTTAGGACAATTGCATCCGGGGACTCCGCTGACGAAGTGTCGTCTGATACTGAAATGAATGCTGCTGTTGAAGTTGACACTGAATATTTTGAAGCAGAAAAGTCTAAAATCGAAGATTCTAAAATTGACGACACTGATGTCGAAGAAGTGCTGATTTCAGATAACGCCGTTGTTTGGAAATACCTTTTTAAAATAATTATCAGTTCTGGTGAAGCGGATGATGTTTCAAAAGATGCTTTGTATCCTCTTTTTGAAGAGCTTGCCCGTATCGGAGAAATTAAATCGGAAGTAGTTTTTGCTGACTTTGAAAATAATTCAGCACATTCTGGAATATGGTGGGAAGTTCTTTTTTTAAGCAACAGTGACAGCTCCTCTATTGAAGAAATTTTCTTTTTTACCGACGTTCCTATTACAGTGAAGGTTTGCGAACAGGATCAAGCTAAATTAGATGAATATCTTGCTGAAATTAAGGTTGAAATAGATAAGCCTGATACAAGTATTGAAGAACTCGCAGTTCACGACAGCTCGGATGACCAGGATTTTGGCCCTCCCGTGATTGACAAATCTACAGATGTTAGAAAACTGGGTGAAATCCTTGTCGATAGAGGCGATCTTACTCAGGATAATCTTAATGAGGTTCTTGCTGATCAAAAACCCATTGGTGAATTGTTGGCAGCCAAAGGTGTTGTTGCCCGGGATAAAATTGACAGTGCTTTAGCCGAGCAGAGCGCCAGTAAAGAAACTGTTGCTACCCGCCGTAAAATGGATGTGACCTCTTCACTCAGGGTTTCAGCGGAAAAGCTTGATTTGCTGGTTGATCTGGTTGGAGAATTAGTAATTGTTCAGGCTCAGATATGCCAAGTTGTCGGTGAAAAAAATGATCCTTCCCTTACTGCTCTTTCGGAAGAACTGGAACGTCTTTCGGACGAATTAAGAGATAGCACCCTCGGAATAAGAATGCTTCCTATCGGTACAACTTTCAGTAAATTCAGAAGGTTGGTGCGTGATCTTTCTGATGAACTTGGTAAAGAAATTGAGTTACATACAATCGGGGCAGAGACCGAATTAGATAAGACAGTGATTGAAAGGTTGGGCGATCCTTTAATTCATTTGCTGCGAAACTCTATTGATCACGGTGTGGAACTTCCTGCTGTCCGTGAATCAAAAGGAAAGTCTCGTCGTGGGAATATAACTTTAACCGCGGAACATTCCGGCGGAGAAGTTGTTATTTTGATCAAAGATGATGGTAAAGGTATATCGAAAGATGTCATTTTTGCGAAAGCCGTAGAAAAAGGCATTGTTACTGCGGATGCAGAGCTTACAACGAAAGAAGTTTTCAACCTCATTTTTGAGCCTGGTTTTTCTACAGCCGAGAGCGTTACAAGTGTTTCCGGCCGAGGGGTCGGAATGGATGTTGTAAAGCGCGCGATTGATTCATTGCGAGGGCGCATTGATATAGACAGTCAGGAAGGGAAAGGCTCTCTTATTACAATCAGGCTGCCATTGACTCTTGCTATTATTGATGGATTGCAGGTTAAAGTTGAAGATGGGTATTTTGTAATTCCTCTCTCTCTTGTTGAAGAGTGTGTTGAATTGACTCGTAAAAATGTTGAAGAAGCAAATGGTCAGCAGTTTGTTAATTTGCGTGGGGAAATTGTTCCTTACATTCGTATCAGAGAGTGGTTTGACATAGAGGGAGAATCTCCACTTATAGAACAAATTGTAATAACCGGACTTGAAGGTAGTAGAATAGGTGTAGTTGTTGATACAGTAATAGGTGAACATCAAACAGTTATTAAAAGCCTCGGTAGAGTTTATAGAGATGTGGAAGGTATATCCGGTGCAACTATTAAAGGCGATGGAACTTTAGCTTTAATCTTAGATATACCAAAGCTTTTCCGTACTGTTCTGGCAGAAATAAAGGCAGCATGTTAAAATCTACAATGAAAGATATTGATGAGGTTGTTTCTATCACTCCTAAAATGAAGGATACTGATTTCAAAAAATTCAGTAACTTGATCAAGAGTGAATTCGGAATTAAAATGCCTCTTTCGAAAAAGACCATGCTTGAGGCAAGGCTTCAGAAAAGATTACGCGCTTTAGGGATGATATCCCATTCTGAGTATTGCGATTTTTTATTCAGTCCCGGTGGACTTGAAAAAGAACTTACTTCGCTTATTGATGTTGTTACGACTAATACAACTGATTTTTTTCGTGAGCCTAAGCATTTCGAGCTTCTCCTCACCACTGTTTTGCCTGAATTGATCCGGCGTAGTTCTGCTCCTGTTAAAATTTGGTCTGCCGGCTGTTCCAGTGGAGAAGAACCGTATACTTTGGGTATTGTGTTAAGCGAGTTTGCTGAAAAAAATCCTGATTTTAATTTTTCAATTCTAGCAACGGATATTTCAAACGAGATACTCAATAAAGCTATAAATGCTGTGTACCCTATGAGTAAAGTTGATGTTATTCCGATGGTTATGAAAAAAAAATATCTGCTTAAAAGTAAAAACAAAGCTAATCAGTTAGTTAGAATTGCTCCTGAAGTAAGGCGCAAGGTGGAGTTTCGCAGATTAAATTTTATGGAAAGTTTTCCATTTAAGGATGAAAAAGATATAATATTTTGTCGCAATGTTGTGATCTATTTTGACAGGGCTACGCAATATACTCTTTTTAATAAATTTTGTGCAAAGCTGTCTAAGGGTGGATTTTTGTTTATTGGTCATTCCGAAAGTATTTCAGGAATGGAATTACCTGTGAGGCAAATTGCCCCTACTGTTTACCAGAAGATTTGAGGGAAGAATGAGAAAGAAAACTCGTGTATTGATAGTCGATGATTCTGCGCTGGTTAGAAGTACTCTGCTTAGTTTGTTTAAGACAGATGCTGAGATTGAGGTTATAGGCAGCGCATCTGATCCGTTTGCGGCTGCTAAGATAATGGAAACAGTTATTCCGGATGTCATCACTTTAGATATTGAGATGCCTCGAATGGATGGACTGACTTTTTTGCGTAAGTTGATGACTCAACATCCAATTGCGGTTGTTATTTGTTCAACTCTTACTGAAAAAGGATCGGAGAGTTATATGAAAGCTCTTGAATTCGGTGCTGTTGAAGTCATAACCAAGCCTAAGGTTGGAACAAGGCAATTTTTCGAAGAGTCCAGCATCAGGGTTTGTGATGCTGTTAAAGCCGCAGCTTTGACTAAGCCTAAAAAACTTACAGCTAAACCAATGATAATTCAGCCGAAACTTACTGCTGATGCAATGCTCCCGAAAGCAAGAGCTAATTGTCTGAAGACAACTGAAAAAGTTGTTTTAGTCGGAGCTTCAACCGGCGGAACAGAAGCGTTACAAACTTTTCTTCAAGGTATGCCGATAGATAGCCCGGGGATTGCCATTGTTCAGCATATGCCGGAACATTTTACTGCTGCATTTTCCCAAAGACTTGATACTATCTGTCAAATAAGAGTGAAGGAAGCCGTTGATGGTGACAGTATCCTTAGAGGACAGGCCCTCATCGCTCCCGGTAATAAGCATATGTTGCTCAAAAGGTCGGGCGCCCGCTATTATGTTGAAGTAAAGGATGGACCGCTTGTCAGCAGGCATAGGCCTTCTGTAGATGTCCTTTTTCGGTCTGGAGCTCATAATGCAGGTAAAAATGCAATCGGTGTTATTATGACCGGAATGGGTGATGACGGTGCAAAAGGTATGAAGGAAATGCACGATGCCGGAACATATTGTATCGCGCAGGATGAAGCTTCATGTGTTGTTTTCGGTATGCCTCATGAGGCCATCAAGCATGGCGGAGTTGATAATGTTTTAACATTGAAAAGGATTGCAAATGAGGTTGTGGCTAAGTGTCGTAGCTAATAAGGTTTGTAATTTCTATCAATTTTGACGAAAGTTTTTTAACTGTCAGGATACTTCTTAAAAGCATCCTGACAGTTTTGTATTAATTACCGGGTGAGTTTTATTTATTTTTTACCTTCGTTGTGTTTATGAAAAACAACTTTTACCTCTTCCGATGTAACTAATCCTTCGGTCAAAGTTTCTTTTAAAAAATCTTCGAAAGGTAATATCTTTTCAGCCGTGTCTACAATTTCTATGATCATGGGCAAATCTTCAGAAAGTCTTAGAATAGAAGTTGTCCGAACCTGACTGTTAACACCATACCCCATTACTCCACGATAAACCGTAGCACCTGCAAGTCCGCGCTTTCTGGCTTCATTAACAATTACTTCAAAAGTGGGGCGATGATTGATGCGGTTTTCTTCTCCGGTAAAAATTCTGAGTCGTATAGCTTTTTCAGGCAGATTCATTCTAAGCTCCGTTTTATAAATATTTAGCGAATTTTTCAGAATTTTAGGAAACGAGCATTCTTCCAAGTGCCAGTCCGGCTATTACACATAAAAACCCAAGCGCACTCTGTCCCCCTATGTTGAGGGCTGCGAGTGGCCATTGTCCGGTTTTGACTAATTCGGTTGTTTCAAACATATATGTTGAAAAGGTCGTAAATGCACCCATAAAACCGGTTAGGATCATCAATCTCATTTCTGGCGAAAGTCCTAGCCTATCCTCGAATGTTCCGCTAATAATTCCAAATAGTAAACATCCGAGCATGTTGACGGTAAAAGTTCCTGCCGGAAAAGACGTACTGAAAAAACGTTGAGCAGCACCGGAAACAAAATATCGGCAAAGTGTGCCGGCTGCACCGCCTGCCGCTAGAAAAAAATACTTTTGCATACCTTATGTCCTGTATTATACTATTCAATGCTGAAAAAATCAGTACCACTTCAAGCTATAAGAGAAAAGAGAAATGGCTTTTGAGATAGAACTTAAATATTTGAATGCGGATCATGATCAGCTTAGAAAATTACTTAAAAACCTAGGTGGAGAGTTTCTTTCACGTCATTATGAGCGTAATGTCGTTTTAGATGATCCCGCGAGAACTTTATTTAAAAGGTCTGCGTTGTTACGAGTCAGGCAGGCTGACAAAATAACTATGACCGTCAAGCGAGTTCCTGTTAACTTTGTTCCGGGAAAAGCTAAGGTTTATATTGAACATGAAACAGAAGTTTCAGATTTTGATGAAACTGTTTCCGCTCTTGAAGTTTTAGGGTATATACCTGTATTTAAATACGAAAAATTCAGAGAAGAATGGAAGTTTGCGGATTGTTTAATTTGTCTTGATCTTTTGCCTTTCGGATCGTTTATTGAAATTGAAGGTGCGGAAGAATCTATTCTTTCATGCGCAGTGAAGCTTGAGCTTAAAGATTCGGATGCAAGCAAAAAAACATACCACGAATTAAACAGAAACTATCGTGCGAAGGCAGGACTTGAACCTGACGAAAACTTTGTATTCAGTCCTGAAGAATTGAAACTTTTACAACCATAAAGTTTAAAAAATGGTTTGTTTAAACGTCAGAATTAAATTTTACTGTTATTTCTTGCTCGACAGGGCAGGAATTAGTTCTTATTGTAAGCTAAGCTAAAAATAAATATTTTAATTATGTAGTGGAATATGTCTAAATATAATGAAGAATTTGATTCAGATGTAATCTTTAAAGATGAACTTAAAGAACCTAGAAAGTATAAGGTATTATTGCACAATGATGATTATACTTCTATGGAATTTGTTATTGCAGTGCTCATACAAGTGTTTAGAAAAACTGAAGAAGAGTCCACTGAAATTATGCTTAAAGTTCATAATGAAGGGTTCGGAATCTGTGGAATATACACTGCTGAAGTCGCTGAAACACGCGTGGAAATGGTCAGGCAGCTTGCAACGCAAGCCGGCTTTCCTCTTAAATGTACAATAGAAGAGGTCTGATAATATATGCTTAGCAAAGCCCTTGAACAAGCTCTGACTTCTGCGGTTAATGAAGTCAGACTTAGAAATCACGAGTTTCTTACTCTTGAACATTTGCTTTATGCCATTGTTCAGGAAGAAATAGGCGCGGATATTCTTTCTGGTTGCGGTGCTGAGCTTTTACAGCTCAGGAGTCAACTCGAAAGATTTTTCGATGAAAACCTTGAGCCGCTCCCCAGTGGAGTAGAAACAGAAGTCATTCAGACTCTCGGTGTAAGACGGGTTCTTCAGAAGGCCATCTGGCAGAAGAAAGCAGCCGGTAAAGATGTTGTTGAAGTCGGAGATGTGCTTGCAGCCATGTTCGAGGAAGAGGATTCCTACGCGGTTTATTTCATGAAGACTCATGATATCAGTCGTTTAGATGTTCTTGAATATATTTCACATGCCCTTAGCAATGAAAATGATTGGACGGAAGGTCTTAATATCAGTCCCAATCCCGGAGCTGGGCACAATCACGGGCATAATGATCCCGGTCAGAAGCCTGGAAGGCCGCAAGGTAAACCCGGCGCTGGCAATGACGATAAAAAGTCTCCGCTCGAAGAATTTACAAGCAACCTGACGATGAAGGCCCGCGATGGTAAAATCGATCCTCTTATCGGCCGCGATTCCGAGGTTGAAAGAACTTTGCAGGTGCTTTCCCGCAGACGTAAGAATAATCCTATTTTTGTAGGTGATCCCGGCGTAGGTAAAACCGCCATGGCTGAAGGGCTTGCTCTTGCCATAGCCAAAGGAAAGGTTCCAAAGTCCTTTGAAAACGCAGAAGTCTTTGCTCTTGATATGGGCGCTCTTCTTGCGGGAACAAAGTACAGAGGCGATTTTGAATCCCGCCTGAAAGGTGTGCTTGGCCAGATTAAGCATATTCCGGGCGCGATTTTATTTGTGGATGAGATTCATACTATCGTCGGAGCCGGAGCTGTCAGCGGTGGATCAATGGATGCGTCCAATATTCTTAAGCCTTTTCTGGCATCCGGTGAAGTCCGCTGCATAGGGGCGACAACTTATGAAGAATATAAGAATCATTTTGAAAAGGACCGGGCTTTATCTCGTAGATTTCAGAAAATAGATATTACTGAGCCTTCGGTAGAAGAGACTATTGAAATTCTTAAAGGTCTTAAACCTTATTATGAAGAACATCATAAAGTTGTCTATTCTCCATCGGCGATTAAAGCTGCTGCTGAGCTTGCAGCGAGGCATATCAATGAACGCTTTTTACCCGATAAGGCTATCGACGTAATTGACGAGGCCGGAGCTTTTTATGGCCTTAGTCAGCGTAAGCGCAAAGGTGACAGGATACTTGTTTCCGATGTTGAGAAGGTTATTTCAAAGATTGCGCGTATTCCTACACGGCGTATCACCATGTCTGACCGTACCCGGTTGCAGGAGCTTGATGTAAATCTCAAGTCCGTTGTTTTCGGGCAGGATGAAGCTGTCGATCTTATTTCTAAGGCAATTCTTCGTTCAAGAGCGGGTATGAAGCAAGTTGGCCGGCCTACCGGTTCATTCTTGCTTACCGGTCCTACAGGGGTTGGTAAAACAGAACTTGCCAGACAGCTTGCCACAACGATGGGTATTCATTTCATGCGTTTTGATATGAGTGAATATATGGAAAAACATGCTGTTGCCCGGCTTATAGGTGCTCCTCCCGGATATGTGGGATTTGATCAGGGTGGTTTGCTCACTGAGGGAGTTCGCAAAAATCCTCACTGTGTTATTCTTTTTGACGAAATTGAAAAGGCGCATCCTGATGTTTTCAATATCCTGTTGCAGGTTATGGATTACGCAACTCTTACTGATAATAACGGTAGAAAAGCCGATTTCAGAAATATTGTTCTGCTCATGACTTCCAATGCCGGTGCTCGCGAAATGACTAAAAGCGGAATCGGCTTTGGGGCAGGTGTTCAAGGTGTAGAAGATAAGGGGCTTTCAATTAAAGCCGTAGAGAAGGTTTTCAGTCCTGAATTTCGTAACAGGCTTGATGCGATTGTTTCCTTCAATTCTCTTAAGCTGGATGTGATGGAAATGATTGTGGATAAGTTTATCAAAGAACTTAACCAGCAGCTTTCCGATCAGAGAATAGTTGTTGAAATTGATGATAAATCCAAACGCTGGCTTGCAGAAAAGGGGCATGACCCAGCATACGGCGCGCGCCCGATGGCTAGGTTGATTCAAACCTCCATTAAAGACGAAATTGCTGACGAAATTCTTTTCGGTAAGCTTGTTAAGGGCGGACATGTTGTTATTTCTACTAAAAAAGACAAAAAAAAGGGTGAAATATTATCCTTTAATTTTAAAACAGCTAGTAGTGATTAGACATTAAATTTATCTTTTTGATGAATTTAACAATTTAGTTGTATGTATTTTATAAAATAAATCATTTATGTGTTGCCTTATTTTAGAATGGGACAGTATGAATATTTAAAAGGCGGACGTTTTACGTTCGCCTTTTTTATTTGCAGGTTGAAATAATTAGATAATAGATTACAGTGAATAAAAGTTAATTTTACAATTTTATAATTTCAGGGGATTTTTATGGTTGTGTACAGGCTCATTGAGGAACCTATTTTTCCTCACCCAGATGAGGCCGAACCTGATGGACTGCTTGCGGTGGGAGGAGATTTAAGTTCGGAGAGACTTCTTTCTGCTTATGCTTCGGGAATCTTTCCATGGTATGATGAAAACTCTCCGCTTTTATGGTGGTCGCTTGACCCTCGTCTGATCTTGAATTTTGATAAATTACATGTTTCAAAACGAATGAAACGTAAAATAAAAAAGAAAGAATATCGTATTACTCTTGATACGGATTTTTTAGGAGTTATTTCTAATTGTGCATGTAAAACTCGTCCGGGGCAGGAAGGCACCTGGATTTTACAGGAAATGATAGATGCTTATGTTAAATTGCATAAACTTGGATTTGCCCACAGTGTTGAAGTTTGGAACAAGGAAGGAAAACTTGCAGGCGGACTTTATGGTGTTTCGCTTGGCAGGGTTTTTTCAGGTGAGTCCATGTTTTTTCTTGAGCCGGATGCGTCTAAGATAGGGTTTTCTTATCTGGTTCGCTATTTGGAAAACCGAGAATTTCATTTTGTGGATTGCCAGCAGCCTACCGACCATCTCAAATCTTTGGGAGCTGAAGAATTACCACGAGATGAATTCCTTGTAAGGCTTGAAGAGTCTCTTGAATATTCAGCGCTGAGGGGTAATTGGGCGTTTTTACCGGGCGAGTATGAAATAATTACGGAAAATCTTTGCAGCTAAGGTTTTTTATTTTATCAAAAAAATGGAGGTTTTCGAAAATCGAAAACCTCCATTTTTTATAATTTGTCGTTGAATAAATTAATCTTCTTCGCGTGTTTCAACAAGCGGGCGATGAGCACTAAGATTATAAAATCCTCTGAGTGTAAAAGGTAGATTGAAATGAGGTACCTTTTCAAATTTAATCAAACCGAGGTCTTTTCCTTCATCCATAGAGCAAAGAGCTGGAAGGCCGGAAGGTATTGGAAACTGCATCGGGTTGGAGTTGATTGAATCCAGTCTTGAAGAGTAATGCTCTTTAAGATAGTCAATAACCTGATTGCGTTCATCCAGCGTAAAGGACTCCATAACTATTTTACGGTCTTTTTCTGCATTCGGCACAGCATCAAGCATTGCCGGAGGTCCGAAAATGTTGTCCCATGAAATTTCGTTTTCTTCGTTTGACGACCATTCCGGTCTGAACAGGTGTACTTCAACATCACGACGTCCTTTAAAACTGCGGACGATCATTGAGACAGCATAGCCTCGTGCAATCGGAATATCACCATTCTGTATTTGAATTATAGGAATCATTGCTACCTCGTGAAATGAGTGTTTTAATGCTTTTAGTTTATTCAAGAATTTAAATATCATAACTTTTTTAGTTTAACTACACAAGTCGGGAAAAAATATCAGGATGTCAGAAAAATTTCAGCTTGTCAGCGACTTTACACTGAAAGGCGATCAGCCGGAAGCAGTCAGACAGCTTCTGGAAAACCTTAATCATGGTGTTAAAGATCAGGTTCTACTTGGTGCCACAGGTACGGGTAAAACTTTCGCAATGGCAAATGTTATCAGCGAACTAAATCGTCCTACTCTTGTAATGGCTCCCAATAAAACCTTGGCGGCTCAGCTTTTTAATGAGTTTAAAGCATTGTTTCCTCATAATGCTGTAGAATATTTTGTCAGTTATTACGACTACTACCAGCCTGAAGCATATCTTCCTCATTCTGACACTTTTATTGAAAAAGATTCATCAATTAACGATGATATTGATAAACTAAGACATTCTGCGACGCACGCACTGCTGACACGGCGCGATGTAATTATAGTTGCTTCTGTGTCGTGTATCTACGGCCTTGGTTCTCCTGAATTTTATTCGCGCATGATAATTCCGGTTGAAGAAGGGCAGGAATTTTCCATGGAAAAGCTCATGGATCGTCTGATTGAAGTTCAATACACCCGTAACGATTATGATTTTCATCGCGGAACATTCAGGGTGCGCGGCGATGTTATTGAAATTATTCCTGCTTACAGCCGGGAACAGGCTTTAAGAATTGAATTTTTCGGTGATGAAATAGAGTCTATTCAGGAAACTGATCCGCTTACTGGTGAAGTTACTGGACGCAGACGCAAAACCGTTATTTATCCGGCAAGTCACTTTGTTTCTGATAAAGATAATCTTGAGAGAGCTGTTGAAGATATCCGGGTTGAACTTTTCGATACACTCAATAATTTTAAACGTGAGAACAAACTTGTTGAGGCTCAGCGCATTGAGCAGCGAACTATGTATGATCTCGAAATGATTGAAGAGATGGGGTTTTGCAGCGGAATTGAAAACTACTCGCGTCATCTTGACGGGCGTAAAGAAGGTGACCCTCCGGCGACATTGCTTCATTATTTTCCTGACGATTTTCTCCTTTTTATGGACGAGTCTCATATTGCTGTTTCTCAGGTTGGAGCCATGTATAACGGGGACCGTTCCAGAAAAACAACTCTCGTGAACTTTGGGTTCAGACTTCCGTCGGCTCTTGATAACCGTCCGCTTTGTTTTGATGAATTTTTAGAGAAAGTAGGCCAGACTGTTTATGTGTCGGCAACTCCGGGACCGTGGGAAATCGATCGTGCGCAGGGGCTTGTCGTTGAGCAGATTATTCGCCCGACAGGACTTCTAGACCCTATTGTTGAAGTTCGTCCTTCCAAGGCGCAGATGGATGATTTGATGGCAGAATGTAAAATTCGGGAAAGTCGAAATGAACGGGTGCTGATTACAACTCTGACAAAGAGAATGTCGGAAGATTTGACAGACTATTTTAATCAAATGGGCGTTGAAGCAAAGTATCTCCACTCCGATATTGATACAATGGAGCGCATGGCTATAATTCAGTCATTGCGGGCTGGAGAGTTTACCGCCCTCGTTGGTATCAACCTGTTGAGGGAAGGTCTAGATATCCCTGAAGTTTCCTTGGTAGCAATACTGGACGCTGATAAGGAAGGTTTTTTAAGATCAAATCGCTCATTGATTCAGACCTTCGGCAGAGCTTCTCGTAATTCGGAAGGGTTGGTAATTCTCTATGCAGATAGAATCACCAATTCTATGCGGACTGCCATGGATGAAACTTCACGCAGACGTTTGAAGCAGATTGATTACAACAATGAGCATGGAATTACTCCGCAAACCATACGTAAATCACTGGATAATATGCTCGGAACTCTGTATTCTGCTAAAACTTCAGGTGAAAAAGCTAAGATTGCAGCTGAAGAACTTGCTGAGTATGGATTTGATTCTGTGAAAATTGAGAAAATGATTCGTAAGCTTGAAAAAGAAATGCGTAAATATGCAAGTGAACTTGAATTTGAAAAAGCCGCTGAGTTAAGAGACCGTATTCAGCTTTTACGTGATAAACTTATTACTCTGGGTTAACCCCCGTAAAGTTATGGACAGCCAGGAATGAAATCCAAATCCATATATGTGAGAATGCTCAATCTCAGAAGAGAATTCGGTATGTTCTGGGGACTTGCTGCTGGATTCATTTATATGACTCTGGTTTTTATAGGTGGCATTATTGGCTACATGTGGCTTGAAGGATGGAATCTTTTAAATAGTTTTTACATGGTTGTAATTACCCTTTCCACCGTTGGCTTCATGGAGGTTTTACCTCTTTCTGAAAACGGTCGAATTATGACTGCTCTACTCATTCTTGGTGGGGTCGGTGGTTTTGCCTATTTGATCGGTGCCTTTTCGCAATTACTAGTCGAAGGACGTTTGCAAGTTATTCTCGGGAGACGCAGAATGCAGAAGACAATCGGAAAATTTAAAGATCATATCATTGTCTGCGGATACGGCAGAATCGGGGCTATTGTAGTCGAAGAAGTAATGAATGAAGGGTATGATATAGTTGTCATCGAGAATAATCCCGAATTGGTAGCTCATATGGAAGCTGCGGGGATAACCTGTCTTGAGGGAGATGCCACTAAAGACGATACTTTAAAACTGGCCGGCTTAGACAGGGCAAAATCTCTTATAGCAGCTTTATCAGATGAAGCTGCTAATGTTTATGTCACTTTGATTGCCCGTCAGTTTAACTCTAAAGTTAACATTATCGCTCGCGGTAATAATAAAACCAGTATCTCACGCCTTGAATTTGCGGGAGCAGATAGGGTTGTGCTTCCGCATACAATTGGCGGGATACGCATGGCTCAATCCGTGTTGCGTCCTACAGTTACCAACTTTCTTGACATTGCAATGCGCGGAAAGATTGATCTGCAAATGGAAGAACTTTTTGTTACTGATACTTCTGAATTTGTGGGTCAGGATCTTATTGAATCTAAAATTCGTCCTCGTTTCAATTTAATCATTATTGCTATCAGAAAAAATACCGGAGAGATGGTTTTTAATCCGGGACCAAAAGAAGTTATCGAAGCCAAGGATACTCTTTTGACTGTCGGCAAACTTACCGATCTTTCAGCTATTCAAAAGATTTTATAGTTGATTGAATCAGATCATTCCGTTAAACCCCTGAAATACATTCAAATTCTTATCAAACATAATTATCAAATATTAGTATATCGTGAAAAAAACAGACGAAAAAAAAATTGCTGAGCTTGTAAAAAGGCTCGAAAAACATAACGAAGATTATCGCCGCGGCATGCCGACCATTAGCGATGCCAGATATGATGAACTGACTGAGGAACTCCGTGATCTTGCACCTGAGCATTCTTATTTAACGAAAGTAGAACCTGAAAGTTTCAGCAATAAGATCGAGATAAGGCATCCTAAGCCTATGCTTTCAACTGAAAAGGCTTACACAGTCGAAGAGCTTGAAAGGTTTGTTCAGCGAGTTAAAAAGGAAGCTAAATCGCTTGGCATTCAAACTGTTGAATACAGAATTACACCTAAACTTGATGGTCTCGCTGCCCGTGATGACGGGAATATTTTTGCTACCCGCGGTAATGGTGAAGTCGGATATGAAATTTCGAGCGCTTTTGCCAAGGGCATAATTGCTGTTGGTGGACGTGGTCAGGGTGTCGGCGAAATTGTGTGTAGTCAGGATTATTTCGACGAGCATCTTTCAGATGTATTCGAGCATCCACGCAATATGGTTGTGGGTATTGTTACCTCAGATAACGTAAATGAAGCATCAAAACAGGCTCTGCAAGACGAGGCTATCCGGTTTGTTCCTTATAGCACTTTGCCCAAAAAAGTCGTGACCAGTGAAGAGCTTGTGCGGGATGTCTGGAAGATTACAGATGAGCTTTGGGAACAGGCTGACTATCCGCTTGACGGAATGGTCGCTGAAGTTACAGATAAAAAATTGCAGGACGCTCTGGGAGCGACAGCTCATCATTACAGGTGGCAGATTGCCATTAAGAAGAAAGGTGAATCTGCTGTAACCACTGTTAATGAGATTCGCTGGCAGGTTGGTCGTATGGGCGCTGTTACTCCTGTTATGGAAGTGGAACCTGTTTCTGTTTCCGGCGCGACAATCAGTAATGTTACGGCTCATAATGCCGGAATGTTACGGGATCATTCCATAGGGAAAGGCGCAATTATCAGAATTATTCGTAGCGGTGAAGTTATTCCCAAGCTTGAAGAAGTAATAAAACCAGCTGATTCGGTTGAACTTCCTACTCGTTGCCCTTCTTGTGAGGCGGAACTTTATTGGCAGAATGATTTTTTGAAATGTCCTGATTTTAATTGTCCGGCCAGAGCTGAACAGCGTCTTGAATATTGGTTCAAAACTTTGGGAAATGCTGACTGGTTCGGTAAAAAAACTATTTCAAGACTTGTAAAAGCAGGTCGTAGCTCCCTTGAGTCTGTTTATACAATGGGAGAAGAAGACTTTAGTAAACTCGGTTTCGGCCCTGTTCAGTCTTCCAATCTGGCAGAAGCAATCTATATAAGTCGAACCAAAGAGACTGATGATTGGAGATTTTTGGCCGCATTCGGTATACCTGATTTAGGTAAGGCTGACAGCCGTAAGTTGCTTGGAAATTTTAAGCTTGAAGATATTGTTACGGTAAAACAGGCGCAACTGGCAGAGATTCATGGTTTTGGCGCGATTACCAGTTATTCTGTTACAGCTGGAATTGAGGCTATTAAAAAAACTATTCTGCATATGCTTGAATTTAATTTTAATTTGCGCCGTACCCCGCTTGAAGCTGAAACAGAGAGCATTGAAAGCCCCATTACCGGTAAGGGGATAGTCTTTACCGGAAAGATGATTCAAGGATCTCGGGAAGATATGCAGGCTATGGCCCGTAGATTGGGTGCTAATGTGCAGACATCTGTCACCGGAAAGACTAATTTTCTGGTTTGCGGAAGCAATGTTGGCGAGAAAAAAATGGAAGCCGCCCGAGCTAAGGGCGTAGAGATAATGACTGAGAGTGAATTTATGGATATAGTCAGCAAGGGCTGATAATAGGTTCCTTTTAAAACCCTAAAATTTTAGGAGCACAAAATGACTGATATAGTAATTATTGGAGCAAAAGGGCGCATGGGGGCAACTTTGGTGCGTCTTGTCCAGGAAAGCGATGAGCTGAACCTGTCGGCAGTTATGGAACGTTCAGGGTGTGAGCAGGGTCTTGATGCTCTAGGGTGTGTCTGCGGAACATCTCCTGATGAAGTTTTGGTTAAAGTTCCCGGTGCGGTTATCATTGATTTTACAGCTCCGGCGGCAACATTGCGACTTCTCGAAACTGCGTCAATTACCGGAAATCCGGTTGTTATCGGAACTACAGGTATGACTGCGGATGATTTGGTTAAAGTTGAAGAGTTCGCGAAAAAAGTTCCTGTATTCCTTGCCCCGAATATGAGTGTCGGCGTTAATGTTCTGCTTAAAATTCTGCCTGAACTTGTACGCATGTTAGGGCCTGCTTATGATATGGAAATGACTGAAATTCATCATAATAAAAAAGTTGATTCTCCAAGCGGAACAGCTCTTAAGCTGGCTGAATGTATGGCCGAAGCTCGTGGTCTTGTTTACGATGAAGTTAAAAAACATAGTCGCGACGGCATTGTCGGCGCGAGAACAAAGGATGAAATTGGTGTGATGGCTGTTCGCGGCGGAGATGTTGTCGGTGATCATACCGCTTATTTCTTCGGCCCCGGTGAACGTATAGAAGTTACACATCGTGCTCATTCCCGCGATACTTTTGCTCAGGGCGCGCTTAGAGCTGCCGCGTGGCTTGCTGATCAGAAGCCCGGAAAAGTTTACTGCATGGCTGATATTTTCTAGTCACAATTGTCTTAAAAGGTTAATAAGGTCGTATCGGTTTATCCGATGCGGCCTTTTTTTTGTTAATAAATTCAGATTAACTTTTTATATTTTAGCTAAAGTTAAATTAAAGCTTTAAGTTTTAGCGCTTGTAACCAGATTTAATAAATATGAAAAAAAAGAATAATGTTTCAAGACAGGCGGCTTTATCGATTGGGGCTCTCGGAGTTGTTTTCGGTGATATCGGAACCAGCCCTCTCTACGCCTTGAAAGCCTGCTTCAGTGGGCATCATGCAATTGCATTAACGTCTGCAAATGTGCTTGGTGTTCTTTCGCTGATTATTTGGTCTCTTTTGGTTGTCATCAGTCTCAAATATGTAACGTTTGTAATGGCTGCGGATAATAAAGGTGAAGGCGGGATATTCGCACTTTATGAGCTTGTAAGCCAGAACAAGAGCGGACGTTCAGTTTCCGTGATGCTTATAGCTACACTTATCGGAGGAGCTCTTTTGTACGGAGACGGGGTAATAACTCCCGCTATTTCTGTCCTTTCCGCTATTGAAGGGCTTGATATCGCAACCACACTGGCTCACGGTTATATTACTCATATTTCCTGTGCAATTTTGCTGATTCTTTTTACCTTTCAAAGTAGCGGGACTGATAAAATTGGGCGTTTGTTCGGCCCGGTTATGTTTGTTTGGTTCATTGTTATAGGTGCTTTCGGAGCGCTGTCGATGTTGAATAATATTGTCGTATTAGAAGCTTTCAGTCCGTTGCATGCTGTTCGTTTTTTTGCTGAAAACGGGATTGCCGGAACACTTGTTCTTGGAGCGGTTGTCCTGTGCGTTACAGGAGGAGAGGCTCTTTTTGCAGATATGGGTCATTTCGGGCGAAGACCTATCACTCTTGCATGGTATTTTGTGGCATTGCCGAGCCTGCTCTTAAATTACTTAGGGCAGGGCGCTCTGTTGATAAATAATCCAAAACTTATTGTTAATCCTTTTTTCAGTTTATTTCCAAAAACAATACTTTTACCGATAGTCGGGCTTGCCACATTGGCCGCAATTATTGCCTCACAGGCTATTATTTCAGGTGCTTTTTCACTCACGGCTCAGGCTGTACATCTAGGTTTCATACCGCGTATTCGTATTTTCCAAACTTCTGAACTTAATCCGGGGCAGGTTTATGTTGGATCTGTTAACTGGATTATGGCTGCGCTCAGTATCTTTTTAGTGATCTCGTTTAAGCATTCAGAAGAACTTGCAGGAGCTTACGGAATAGCAATTACCGGAACTATGGTTATTACAACTTACCTTTTCTGGTTTTATTTGAGAAATATTCGTAAATGGAATGTAGTTCCGGCTGCAATCTTGATCAGTTTTTTTGCGTGTTTTGATTTAGGTTTTTTTATTGTTAACTTCACTAAAATTGATGGAGGAGGATGGTTTCCTATCCTGCTGGCCTCGATTGTTGCCTATATAATGTACGTTTGGCTATGGGGCAGGGAGGAAGTTTATGATCATGTTATGGAAAGAGGGCTGCATATAACCGATCTTGAATCTGAAATTGAAAAGTATATTCTCGCAAAAATACCTGGCGAAGCCGTGTTTCTTGCCGCATCGGATTATATTCCTCATGCTTTTTTACAACATCTTAGAAGGAACAGAGTTGTACCTGAAAAACTTATTTTTTTGCAGGTTAAGACTTTAAACGAGCCATATGTTGATTCAGGACAGCGGATTTTTGTGAAAAGACTGAAAAATAATGTTTCATGGATGACTGTATCGTACGGGTTTATGGAAAAACCGAACGTGCCTGTGTCAGTTTTTCAAGCTTGGAATCAAATTGGAATTAGAAAAGAGGAGTGTAATTACTATGTTGGAAGGGTTTTTATAAAGTATGATGAAGAGCGCACAGATCATAAAATTAAAAGGAAACTTTTTATTTTCTTAAGCTCAATTTCAGATAATCCAGTTGATTATTTTAAAATACCTGAAGAGCTGGTTGTTACTATAGGTACTGGAGTCAAGTTGTAGAGGGGAATTAATTATCCAATTCTTTAATTCTTTATTTGATAAATTCGCTCATAAAGTCATAAACTGATTTCATCTCATGCTCAAGAACGAGCATGTCTTTGTAAGCTTGGTCGGTATTTCCGCCCAGTGCACTTCGTTCTAGATCGAGGCAGGCTTCTTTGACTCTGTCGGCACCCATAGTTGCTGCAGCTCCTTTTAGAGAGTGAGCCAGAAACTTTAGCTTGTCCATTTCACCCGTTTGAAGGGCGTCTCTAATTTTGTGAACCCTATTCGGTTCATCGCGAAGAAACACAGAAAAAAGTTTTTTAAGGAACTCTTTTTTGGTGGATGCCATGGATTTTAGCCAAATATCATTAATTACGTCGTTAGTTTTCATTTTAGGACGATAGGTTAAAACCAAATTCATTTCTACAAGTTTTCAGCCTTTAACACATATAATTGGCTTAAGGCGGGCGATTATTTTTGAAATTCCCGCTTGTTCAGCGACGTTTATTACTCTTTCAACATCTTTATATGCTTTTGGAGCTTCTTCCGCCAGTCCTCGTATTGATCCACTTTTAATAATAATTCCATTAAGATTGAGTCTGTCTTGAATGTTTTTTCCTTTAAAAGATTTTAATGCTTTGGTTCGGCTCATTACTCTTCCCGCACCGTGACAGGATGAGGAGAAGGAAAGCTCAGCAGAAGCTGTTGTGCCTGCCAGTATGTATGAGGAGGTTCCCATACTGCCACCGATTATTACTGGCTGGCCATATTTTTTGAATTCATGCGGAAGTTCCGGTGAGTTGGGGCCCAAAGCTCTTGTCGCTCCTTTACGATGTACATAAAGCGTTTTCATGTGACCGTTAATGAGGAATTCTTCTCGGTTGCAGGTGTTGTGGCTCACATCATAGAGAAGTTTGAGATCTGCTTTCGGTAATATGTCTGCAAAACAGTTTCTCACCAGATGGGTTATCCTCTGTCTATTGGCAAGGGCGCAATTTATGCCTGCTCCCATGGCTTTAAGGTAATCTTGTCCCAGACTTGATTTTATAGGCGCGCACGCAATGTCTTTATTCGGTAGTTTTATACCATATTTTGCAGCACTTTTGACCATGAGAGGCAAGTAATCTGTTGCTATCTGATGGCCTAAACCCCGCGAACCGCAATGTATGCTGACAAGGATTTCATTTTCGGCAATTCCGAATGCTTTTGCTGTTTGTTCATCAAAAATTTTTTCAACATATTGAACTTCAAGGTAATGATTTCCTGACCCCAGAGTTCCGAGCTGATCAATCATTCTTTGTTTTGCTTTTTTAGAAACTTTAGAAGGATCGGCCTGTCTGAAAACTCCATTGTTTTCGATGCGGCGCAAATCATCAGGAAATCCCATCTTTTGTCCGACTGCCCATGAAGCTCCGCCTGAAAGCATTTCGTCCATTTGATTGTTTGTAAGTTTTAATTTTCCGCCGACTCCTGTTCCTGAAGGTATATTTTTAAAAAGAGAATCTGCGAGTTTTTCTGAGACTTCTTTCAGGTGATGTTTCTTAAGTCCTGTGGTCAGCGTTCTTACTCCGCATGAAATATCGAAACCTACTCCTCCGGCTGAAATAACGCCTTTTTCAGGGTCAAAAGCACCGACTCCGCCGATAGGAAATCCATAACCGGAATGGGCGTCCGGCATAATGCAGACCGGGCCGACAACTCCGGGCAGAGATGCAACATCCCGCATTTGTGAAACTGTTTTGTCATCGAGAGCGTGTAGGATTTTTTCATCGGCAAAAATTACAGCATCAGTATTCATAGGGCTTATTCTTTTAATTTTCCATCTGCATGACCCTAATTTAGTGAGCAGTTCAAGATTCATTTAAATCTCCTGAAATTAAAAAAGGGCCGGGAAAAATTCCCGGCCCTTCAAGTAAATCATAATGACAGGTTGTTTGCTACAGTTTTGAAAGTTCTTCGCTGGGGATTGTCTGGATATTATTCTCAGCAAGCAGTTCAATTGCCTGATCTGTTCGATCAAAGCGAAAGATAATGACGGCATTATTGCCGGTCTGCTGAACAAATGCGTACATGTATTCAACGTTGATGCTGGCATTTCTGAGCATTTCCAGCAGGGCGTGAAGTCCTCCGGGATGATCGTCAACAACAACTGCGACAACAGTTGTTTTACCAACAGTAAATCCAGCGTCTTTCAGTGTTTTCTGAGCTTTATCAAAGTCAGAAACTATGAGTCGCAGAATGCCGAAGTCTGAAGTGTCGGCAAGGGAAAGAGCGCGGATATTAACTTTTGCTTCGCTGAGAAGTCTGGTTACTTCTGCAAGTCTTCCGGCACGATTTTCAAGGAATATAGATAGCTGATCACATTTCATAATGTACCTCGCTTTTATTGGGTTCGGTTATTGGTTCTCGTTGCGAAGGTCGACAATTCTTTTGGCTTTACCGGTCGAACGCTCAATAGAGTTAGGTTCTACCAGTTTAATCCGAGCTGTTACACCAAGGAATTCTTTGATATTTCTTTGTATCTTTCTTTCGAGGCTCTGTAAATTTTTAATTTCATCAGAGAACGCGGTTCCTGCGACTTCAACTTTGATAGTAAGAATATCAAGGTTTCCATCTCTATGGATTTCCAGCAGATAATGTGGAGACAATCCTTCGGTTTCGATGAGAATAGATTCAATCTGAGACGGGAATACATTTACGCCGCGAATGATCAACATGTCATCGCTTCTGCCTTTAACGCGTTGCATTCTTGCAAGAGTTCTGCCGCAACGACAAGGTGTGTAAGTGATTTTTGTCAGGTCGCGGGTGCGGTAACGGATGAGCGGGATGCCTTCTTTTGTGAGTGTGGTTACAACTAACTCACCGACTTCACCTGGTTTGGCCAGTTCACCTGTATCCGGATTGATAATTTCAGGAATAAAATGATCTTCCATGATATGCAGACCGTCCTGTGCTTCAGCACATTCCATTGCGACACCGGGCCCCATTATTTCAGAAAGTCCGTAGATATCAAGAGCTTTGATATCAAGCTTATCTTCGATCTCTCTGCGCATGGATTCGGTCCATGGTTCCGCTCCGAAAATACCTACTTTAAGTGGTAATTCTCTGAAATCGATACCCATCTCTTTTCCTGTTTCGTACAAGTAAAGAGCATAAGAAGGGGTGCAGCAAATTGCTGTTGCACCGAAATCTTTAAGAAGCATAATCTGGCGTCTTGTTCCGCCGCCGGAAATAGGAATGATCGTTGCTCCGAGAGCTTCTGCTCCGTAATGTACGCCGAGTCCTCCGGTGAATAACCCATATCCATAAGCATTATGAATGATGTCTTCGGGAGTTGCTCCCGCCATCGCGAACGCGCGAGCCATCAAACCCGCCCAGTTTGCAATGTCGCGTTTGGTGTAGCCCACGACAGTCGCTTTCCCGGTGGTTCCTGAGGATGAATGAATCCTTACAATGTTTTCACGGGATACCGCGAACAATCCGAAAGGATAATGATTGCGCAGATCCTGTTTTTCGGTAAAAGGCAATTTCTGAAGGTCGGAAAGGGAATTGATATCATCGGGTGTAATTCCGAGTTCTTTAAACTTTTTTGTATAGAAAGGGACATTGGCATAAACGCGTTCACAAAGTTGTTTCAAACGTTTAAGTTGAAGTGCTTCCAATTCTTCTCTAGGCATTGTTTCTTTATCTATATCGAAGATCATTAATTGCCTCCACTCCTGTTTACTCCTTAGTATAAAAGGAGATCTATGTGAAAAAAAAGAGCCACAGGGGTGTACCCATGGCCCTGAAAGTTTTATTATTGCTTATCTCCGTAACCAAAAATTGGCTATTAGTCATTTTCGAAAAAGATGAATCTAAAAAGAAAAAAACTGAGATTAAGCCTGCTTGCTTATATCTCATAAGTAGTCACTCGCAGTCAAGTTTGAATGTGCGGTATCTTATTTTCAGTGTTTTTGATGGTATTGATTGCGTACCGGGCATAAATTCTCTATATAATCATATTGTAGGTTAAATACTGTGAGTGGGACTGTGCATGGTTGTTCATGACGGATGAATATCGCGCAGGGGATTTAAAACCCTATATCCTGTTTTTCGCAGTTTCTTCAAAGTGCGTTCCTTTGTTTAAGGGGGCGCCGAGTTAATAAAATATAAAAGAATGAAAACTAAAAGTAAAAAATTTAAAGAGATCGAGACTCAGGACAAACTTCAGCTTGTTGCAGAATGGCTGGATGAAAAACAAGCAATTGACCTTATAGCCATTGATGTAACCGGGATTTGCCCGATTTCAGAAATCGTAATGGTTGTCAGTGCTAAAGGTATTCGTCACGCTCAGTCATTGGCTGATAACACTCTCGAGAAGCTTTCAACTGGAAATATTGAGTATCTTGGAATGGAAGGTTACCAGACCGGAGATTGGATTCTTCTCGATTTGAACGATATTATCATCCATATTTTCCAGGAAGATAATCGCGGTTTTTATAATGTTGAAGGATTGTGGTCCGAAGGGACTAAAATTGAATTGGATATTAACCGGTAGGCCATAAGCCTCCGTTTTGAGGTCTATATCATGTCAGAGCAGTCCGGTTCTCCCACAGTTCTCCTTATTCTAGACGGGTGGGGAATTGCCCCGGCTGGTAAAGGTAATGCTGTGCAGCTTGCCAATACTCCGGTTTTGGACAGTCTTTTTAAGACTTATCCTAATACGCATCTCAAATGTTCTGGTAGAGCTGTCGGTTTACCTGATGGTTTTATGGGGAATTCTGAAGTTGGTCATACCAACATCGGAGCCGGACGCGTTGTTTATCAGGACATGACTCGGATTGATATTGATATTGAAAAAGAAAAATTCGCTACGAATGATGCGATATGCGATTTAATTGATAATGTGAAAGCCTCCGGTGGGCGTCTCCATTTTATGGGGCTGCTTTCGGATGGTGGAGTGCATTCACATATCAATCATCTTTTTGCTTTGCTTAAAGTAGTTAAGGATGCCGGAGTAAGTGAAGTGTTCGTCCATGCTTTTATGGATGGACGAGATACTTCGCCTACTAAAGGTAAAGAATATATGCGCCAACTGGTTGATAAGATGAATGAAATCGGAATCGGGAAGGTTGCGACCATCTCGGGCCGATATTATTCAATGGATCGCGATAAGCATTATGAACGGAATGAAATTTCCTATCGCGCTTTGGTTCTCGGCGAAGGCGTCGAGGCTTTTGATCCGGTTAAAGCGATTGAAGATGCCTACGAAGCAGGTGAAACTGATGAGTTCATTAAGCCGCGAGTTCTCGTTGAAACTGATGGGCTGATGCTTGATGAAGATGGTGTTTTCTTTTTTAATTTCCGGGCAGACCGCGCTCGTCAGATGTGCAGGATTTTAAACGACGAAGATTTTAATGAATTTGAACGTCCTGTTGTTCCTGCTTTTAGCGACTTCGTGACCATGACTCGTTACGAAGGCGATTTTCCTTTTCCCGTAGCCTTTCCTCCGCAAAATATTACTAATCCTATTGGGGAAGTAATTTCGAATGCAGGACTCAAACAGTTGAGAATTGCTGAAACGGAAAAATATGCACATGTTACATATTTTATGAATGGCGGAAGGGAAGAACCTTTCCCGAATGAGGATAGAATCCTTGTTCCTTCGCCCCGTGAAGTGGCTACATACGATCAGAAACCGCAGATGAGCGCCGAAGAAGTTACTGAAAAACTTATTAACGTTCTGCCGGATTATTCTTTGTGTATCTGCAACCTTGCCAATCTGGACATGGTTGGACATTCTGGAATAATCCCTGCGGCTATTTTAGCCTGTGAAACTGTTGATGCCTGCGTAGCTAAAATTATTGAAGCCGTTACAAAGCTTGGCGGGCAGGTTTTTCTGACTGCTGATCATGGTAATGCGGAAGAGATGATTGACGCTGACGGCGGACCTCAGACAGCCCACAGTTTGAATGAAGTTCCTTTAATTTTCATAGGTGACGTCTTTAAAGGGCGAACTCCTTCTTCCGGAGCATTGTGTGATATAGCTCCTACCATTCTGAATTTAATGGGCATTCCTGTTCCAAAGGAAATGACCGGTAAAAATCTTATTGAGAGTTAAAAATGTCTGAATCTGGAAAACCGTTATCTCCTGTCCGCCCAAGCGGGATGGAAATAATTTTTCTATATCCCTGTCCTTTTTGTGAAAGATCTGTTCCCTTTGTTGCTCCTACACGGCCTGTTATGGTTCAGTGTGATTCGTGCCGTAAGAACTTTCCAATTGTTCCGGTCGATGAAAAACTAGTCAGGTTTTACAAAACTATGCTCGCAAATGGGCATGCTGCAATCGATCCTGATTTTTTCTAGTCGATCACTTTAAAAATAATAAAAAAAAGCCTCTTTCTGCTAAGCAGAAAGAGGCTTTTTGATTTTGTTCGGGGATGCTTATTATCTGTAATACAGGTTTCTTCCACCAACGGTAAGAAAAGCCTGATGCAGATTTCTGCGGATGTCTCTGCGGTCCCAGATGTCTTGAATATGACCACGGGAGAGAGCGTTGTAAGCGGAATGGTAATCCGGTGGAATGTCGAGCCCTGTAGTTTCTTTAATAACTCCGGGACCTGCAAAACCGAGACGGGATGAACGAACTGCATACTGATATGGTGAACAGCCTAGGAAACTGGCTACAGGTCCTGCGTATGAGTTTGTATCATATAAAACGATATAGAGTCCGCCTGATTCAATGTAACGGCGTACTGCGAGAGTACAGCGCGGCATTTGGATCAGTCCGTTTGTTCCTTCCTGAATCCTGATTCCGGCAGTTCCGTGAACATAGGCCAGAAATGGATATCTTTTTTTACCGGCAAGTTCGAGGGCGCGAATAAACTTTTCACCTTCCGCAGCGCCGACTGATCCACCTCTAAAAGGGGCGACAAGTGTAGCGCAGGTGACTTTGGTGTGTTTAATATGACCTTCAAAAGTAATACAACCACTCTGTAGTCCGGTTTTTTCTTTCGCCGCGTCCAGCCTGTTCTGATAGTTAGGAAAGTTGGTCGGGTTGGATGCACAAATTGATTTATTGAATTCGCGCACAGTTCCCCAGTCAAATACATTGGCAAGATACCAACGGTATTCCATAGGGAAGTGATGGCCGCAAGTAGGACAGACCCCGCCGAATTCGTCAAACAGATCACGTGACCATATTTCAAGGCAGCCGTCTTTTTCAGCATTAGGGCAGGTTATTTCCCTGTCTTCTGAAGCTCTGGGGCTGACAAAATGTCTATAATCTGCTGGTGGAATATCGTCATCTTTCTGTGCAGAAAGTTTTGTCAAAGCAAATTCGACTTCGGAGCTTTCCTTGGTGGAAAATCCGACTTTGCCTATAACTCGTTGTTTCAATTGGTCAACTTTATTAGTTATGACATGAAGTTCGTCTTTAGTTTCTTCAACAAATCTTTGAAGTTTGGATTGGTATTTTCTTATTAAATCATAGCGGATAGTGGAATAAGCAGCAGCCATAGCATCCACTTTCGCAGAATTGATTTTTTCTACCAGAGTTCTTTTATCTTCGTAGGCATCTTGAGCCATGCGACGGTATTTTTTATATCTCTTCCACAGCAAGCGGTCTTTTTCATTGCTGTTGATAGACCAGCGTACAAATACAGATTCATCCGTCAGTTCTTTTTTATTACGGCTTTTAATTGCTACGCCACGAAACGGACTGAGGCCTTTCACGCTTAAAACTACTTCATCAGTGGCTCTGATAACTTCAGCTCTGATAGTTTTATAAAATTCAAAATGTTCAGGGCGGGAACCTAATGCGGGTTCCTTGATAATACCGTCGATGTAACCGAATCCGAGGTTGTCTTTCGCAGTAATGCGCTGATTTTTGGCGCAAGACTCGATCAACTCAGTCGGGGCACGTTGTCCACCGCGAAGCCTTCCTTCGATTGCAGCCGCACCCTCAGGGGATATAACCGAGTAATAACCGTGGGAAAGCATTAGGCGTTTATCTGCCATAGCAATGGCTTCTGCGCCGCCTGATCCACCCTCTGAAATAACGGAGATGATCGGAACATCCAATCCGCACATTTCATAGATGTTTTCAGCAATTTGCTGAGCAGCACCCGGGTAGTCTTCAATCGGGAATGAACCGGGAGTAAATACATAGGTATGGATGGGAATATTTTCGCGGGCAGCGACTTTCATATAGCGAAGTGCGTTAGCATTTCCCCAAGGTTTGATACAGCCACCGTTACGGAATTCCTGTCCGTGTCCTTTTTCCTGTCCGACTACCATGACGGGCTGATTATGCACTTTTTTGCCAATTCTTCTAGAGATGTAGGCTCGCGCAATAACCATACCGGGGTCGATGCTCATGTCATCCTTGCCGCCGACAACAGTGTAGTTGTCATAAACATTTTCAAGAATATCTTTAAGACAGATTCTTTCGGAATGACGAACAATACGGACTTTATCCATGGGAGTAAGGGTATTATCAATATCCTTTTCCAGAACAGCGAGGCTTTCAGCTACGGTGTTAAGTTTATCCCACAGTTCTTCCTGAGTCAGATTAATATTTCGATCTAGGAAGGTGTCAAGCTTTTGGGCAAAAGCAGTAAGGCGTCTATCCTCGGTGTCTCCGAGGATGTCGCGCGCATACTGGACCCGCTTGATTAATCCATCCAGTTTTTTTTCTATATCCATAATGTATAATTAGAATTCCAGTAGATTGTTTGTTTTCTTGGCCAGAAACTTCAGGTTGGACTTAAGTGAAATGTTCTTTCTGTCCTTTCCTGTCAGTACGAATTCATTAAGGAATTCGTGTCCGCGTTTTTTGGCTTCGTTCAGGTCTTTTCCCCAAATAATGGCTAGAGCCAGATTCGGGTCAAATTCGGTAGGGATCTGATAGGGCAGTTCTTTAGGAATATGAGTGTGCATTTTGAGCCACGGATGTTCTTTCCAATGAAGTTCTTCAATTTCTCCAGCCCAAGGAGAGAACTTGTCATCGGTGTCTTCTGCGATAATTCTATATTCAATCCCGACACCGTTAAGTGTTATGTCGTCTTGTGTGTAGCCGAGTTCTTCTCCAAGTGCGAGTCTGATCTGTTCTTTGATCAAATTCACATTAGAGTCACCGTTAATACTTGAAATCTCAGCTGAAACACCATTTTCAACCTGAATACGAGTATTTACTTCCATAAGGAAAGGGTCTCCCTTTGGAGTTACAATCCATTCCCATGTGCCTACGCTGTCATAGTTGATTTCGTGAGCCATACTTAATGAATGGGCAACAATATCTTCAATAACTTTTTGAGCGTCAAAGGAATAGGTCATGCCTTCCGGGAAGAATCCTGGAGCTACTTCGATTCTTTTCTGTCTGCCGGGGCTTTGCACCGAACAGTTTCTGGTGCCGAAGTGGACGTGATGTTTACCGGATTTTTCAGAAACAATCTGTACTTCAAGGTGGTTGAAGTTGAATATGCGCTGTTCAATAAGAACACCTTCATCATTAAAGGTACGCAGTGAGTAGTTTCTGATTTGACGGTAAACTTGGCGGAATTCTTCGATGCTGTAGACTTCATCGATTCCCATTCCACCGCCGCCTGCTGACGCTTTAACAAGAACTACAGGGCTTTTAACACCTTGTTCGTTTTGGAATTCAAATAAATTAGAAGCAATTTCTTCTGCTTCTAGTTCATCGTAAATGGCCCGGTCAGAACCGGGAATTGTAGGTACATCAAGTTTTCTGGCTAAACGTTTGGTGTTAATCTTGTCACCAAGATCACGAATAACCCGCCATGAAGGGCCGATGAAAATCATTGGCCTGTCTCTTTCTGTTACTCTGCGGGCAAAACGGTAGTTTTCAGAGAAAAAACCGTAACCCGGGTGAACCGCTGTACAAAGCGTTTCATCCGCAACAGAAAGAATATCACCGGCATCGTTGTAGGATCTGATTTTGTAAAGTGATTCTTCCCCGCCGAGCTCTCTTGCAAGAGTGACATGTCCAGAATCTTTATCCTCAGTCGTGTATACACTGACAAAATCGAGATCGAGATCTTTACATGCCTGCATGATACGCACGGCAATCTCGCCTCTGTTTGCAATTAATATTTTATCTTTTTGAGATTTCAAAGCGACTCTCCTGAGTCTTGCGAGTTTGTTCGATATATTAAGGTGAATAAACCTATTTTTTTTTAAAAATACGCAATCTTTTTAAGCCAAATGGTGAACCTGTCAAGTTAAATGAAACTAACGCTTACGAAGGTATAATTTTATTTAGGTTAAGATTTACAAAAAATACAAGTAATTATAGCTCGTTATCCAGTTGGATAACAATAAAGATGCTTGATTTTCTAAATTCTATCAGTTTTGCAGTCTGTTATTGTTTTAAGCAAGGTTGCCATATTAAACTACTATAGGTTGATCTGATAAAACAAAGACAGCCTGTCGTCAAATTTGTAAAAATCTTCGCAAGGGGTGTTTTTTCAAAAAAAAATCCCGCACTCTTTTAAAGGGTGCGGGATTTTAAGGTGTTAATAATAATCTTACATAATGTCGAACATATCTAATAGGCTTGATTCATTATCTTTTGCAGTTTTAGAACTTTCTCTGGCTTTAATGGTGTCTTCCATTATTTTGGAAACAGAAACAACTTCATGTCCTTCCGGAAGAGGTAATTCTGCTACAAATCTTTCAGTATCATTTAGTTTTTGAGGACTAAACTTTTCTTGATACACTGACATTCTAGTATAGATAGTAATGTGCTCAAGAGCTTTTTCAGGCTGACCGAGCTCTTTATAGGCGCGGGCCAGTTTTCTGTGTGCAAGTCTTTCTTGACCTTCATCAAGATTCATTTCGAATCCTTTGAGGATGATATCGACTGCTTCCTGATTTTTACCTTCACGAAGGTAACAGTCTCCGAGCATTATGTAGCTGGGACCGAATTCGGGGTTGGCATCAAGAGCCTTCTTAAAATAGGTCGCTGCGGATTCGTCGCAGTTAAGCATGAACGCGACAGTTCCTGTCTGATGAAGGCCGGCAGCCTCCTCTTTTGTTCCGCATCCTGTGAGAAGGATGGCAAGAATCAGGGGGGCGCCCATAAGTTTGACGGTTTTTATTAGCCGGGCAGATGAATTATTCATCATATATAGGATTATTCCTTTTTTACGAAAAATGGTTTCAGTAGCTTTTCACTTCTTTTTTGTTCATGCCCTAATCTTTTGGAATGAGCAAGTTTTAGCATATATGGGGAGCAGTGCAAAAGTAATGTTCTGTTGATCTCTGAATTGGTAAGAAGCATGCTGTAAGGTTGGAATATATTATTTTATTTCAGGAAGTTCCGTCCAGCATGTAGTATAATCTGGAGATTTAAAATTTCTGCTCATCTGCCAAGATTGATTAATTCCTTCTGAAGCATAGTTCAAAGTTCCTTTGCCGAATCTGGTGTTTGCAGCATCCAGAATTTTCATTAGATTATTTTGCTTTTCGTTTCTGATATTATTTGTAAGCTCTAAAAGATTTGCCTGCCGATTACTTTTATTAATGATATCCAACAGAACTACTCCTGTTTTTTTAAATCGGTATCCGGTCTTGTAAATTGATCTAAGGCTTTTGATAGCGGCTGAAATAAGTTCAGGGGTGTAGTCCGTTGCTATTTGAAATTTTATTGTTGCGGAATTTGAGTATTGCGGAAGGGTATTGTGTGGATTGGTTTCAATAAAAACCATTATTCCTCCGGCAAGAGATTGCTGTTTTCTTAATTTTTCAGCAGCTCTGGTCACGTAAGATGCAACGGATTCTTCCAGCTCAGGCAAACTTAAAACGGGTTTTCCGAAAGATCTGGAGGTAACAATGGTTTTCTTTGTGGGCTGAGATTTATCTAAAGTGAAACAGGGGATACCGCGCAATTCCATTGCTGTCTGCAGTCCCGTAACTGTCAGATTTTTTTTAATCCATAAGTCGGGCAGTTCTTTAAAAAGATACGCATTTGTAATGTTACGATCTGATAATTTTTTACCGTTTTTTCTGCCGATCCCCCAAATGTCATTCACTGGAATCTGCTTTAGAAAATCTTCGTTTTTATGCGTGTCGCAAAGTTCGAATACACCGTTTGTCCATTTTTCTTTTTTAGCAAATTTATTGGCAGCCTTAGCAAGGGTTTTTGTAATTCCGAAACCTACTGATACGGGGATTCCTGTCCACTTTAAGACTTTTTGTCTTATTTTTTGTCCTATTTCATTTAGATTTTTTAAATCCTCCCCGGAAAACTCCAGAAACGATTCATCTATAGAATAGACTTCCATTGAGGATGCAAAGGTTGAAAGAGTGTTAACAACTCGTTGCGACATATCTCCATAGAGTGCGTAGTTTGATGAGAATACGCGTACTCCGTGTTTTTCAAAAAAAGTTTTATATTTGAATGCAGGCGCTCCCATAGGAACTCCAATAGTTTTTGCTTCTTGTGAACGTGCGATAACACAGCCGTCATTGTTTGATAAAACTACGGTCGGAGTGTTCTGCAATGACGGGATAAAAACTCGTTCACATGAAACATAGAAATTGTTGCAATCAACCAGAGCTAAAATTTTCATGATCCAGCTTTATGAATGATGTAAGTTACAACTCCCCATATTTCGAAAGATGTTTCTTCAGTTACTTCCAATGCTGGGTAATCTTTATTTTCAGGCATGAGGAATAATTTATTTCTCGTCTGCTTCAGTCTTTTGACCGTTAACTCTCCATTATATACTGCAATTACTATGGAATTATTAATTGCGTCCAAAGCTCTATCTACAATCAGTATATCTCCAGATTCAATGTTTGCGTCCTGCATAGAGTCTCCGTATGCGCGGACGAAAAAAGTTGCGGCAGGGTGGTTGATAAGGTGTTCATTCAAGTCCATTTTTTTATCGATATAATCATCGGCCGGAGATGGGAATCCGGCGGCGACTTCCGATAGAAAAAAAGGAAGCGCGGTCTTATTTTTTATTTCAGGAAGAAAAAAATCAGTACTTTTTATATAATTCATAAGGATTAAAGGTTCTCGTTTTTTTGTTTTCTAAAATTAAAAGATGTGTACTTATTATTAACAAAAAGTGCGAATTGTCAATCTTAACTAAACTCTGAGACCAAAAAAAGAGCCGTCAATTATGGCGGCTCTATGTGTAATTAATTTAGCAGTGACTACTTATTCATAAATTTCGCGATCAGTTCTCCGAGAACTGCATCAGCCTGATCGTGGGGGACCTGACATGTTCCAACTTGCTTGTGGCCACCACCGCCGTATTCCAGAAGTGTGCTACCCACATCAACTTTACAGGTGCGCTTAATAATACTGTACCCGATAGAAAATACTGTGTTTTGTTTCAGTTTACCCCAGATAATCTGAATACTTACATCACACTGTGGGAACATCGAGTATACTGTAAATCTGTTACCTGGATAAATTTCATCTTGTTCACGAAGGTCTAATATCAAAACATTTGCAAAGACTTCTGCTCTGGCTACGAGCATCTCCCGGAATTGTTGATCTCTTTCAAGGTAAAGATCTATACGTTCTTTAACATCTGGCAGTTCAAGAATTTCGGTAATGTTAAGAGTCCGGCAATATTCGATTAAGTTTTCCATCAACTGATAGTTACTTACATTGAAATGTCTGTATCGTCCCAGTCCTGTTCTCGGGTCCATAATGAAACCGAGCATGATCCATCCGATTGGGTTTTCGACTTCTTCAGCTGTCAGATCACCACTATCTACTTTATCAACATAGTATAGCATTTCGTCGAATTTATCGTCGAATTTTTCATGTCCGCCGAAGTATTCCCAGATGACTCTTGCAGCACTTTTTGCTTTTCTGGACATTCCCTGAAAATCAAGATCCATTCCAAGTCGCTCTTCTTCACTGGAATGGTGGTCAAACCAGTATCCGCAACCTTCGATATACGGAACGTTTGCAACGATGTCGTTGGGGTCTCCGGGGTATTTGCCGTCCTGAACATCTTTAGGATGGACAAACATCCAGTTATCCATAATTCCGATATCTGTTAGAAGGACTGCACAAGCTAAACCGTCAAAGTCAGATCTTGTCAAAAGCCGCATGCACCTCTCCCTGTGGGTTAGGAAAATATAATTAAATTTTAGTCAGAGATTCAAGTTAAATAGATTATTTTTATTAAATTAAATTAAAAATTATTTAATTACAATCTGATTTTTAGGAGAAAAAAATACATTTAAAAAATAACTGTGTTTAATCGTTAGTGAAGCTATTTTATTATTAAAACAGGGCAATGCGCGGTGTTCAGCACTTTATGTGTAACACTACCAATGAGTAATCCCTCTAGATCTGATTTTCCTTTTGATCCCATTATAATCAAGTCGCATTTTTCAGTTTCTGAGACTGTTATGATTGAGTTAGTTGTATCTCCGCCAATAGTTTTATCACTAAGTGATATTTTTTCCGCCTGAGGGGCGTCCATGTATTTTTGAAGAATAGCGTAAGAGTTACGGGTTGCTGTGTCTATAGCTTTTTGAAAATTAGGTTCACCCAGTCCGGATGGAACAGGAGGGTGGCAGTGTAACAGGATTACTTTCGCTTCGCACATTTCGGCCAGCTCAAAGCCATATTTTACAGCGTTGTCTGAGTGTATTGAGCCGTCAACAGGGATTAATATTTTTGAAAAAATCATGCTTACTGTCCTCCTATAATTTTTTATACATTACTTGAACCTTGAGTGAGGCGCAACCCGGTTAAGACGTTAATAATTACTTTATAATTTTAAATCCGTAGTTTGTAAGTCGACAATATATAGATCTAGGTTGAATGATCAATCAGTGCTTTTTTAAGGCTATAAATTGTATTTTTATTATATATATTTAAGTTTTTATATGATGTAAGCTGTCTAATTGTATTTTATTAGTCAGGTATAAATAGGGTTTATGTGAAAAAAGTATTTTGTTAAATATTTTTTTACAATTTGTTGACAAAAATAAAAACTGAACGTAGATATTGTCTCAGTTGATGCCGATCAAGATTGATCTGAGCGGATTGTGCAAGGTTTGATGTTGTCTTTTGCAGCTGTAGAATTCCTTCAATTAAGACTGTAGGGGTCTTGACATGGAGTGTGAATGGCGGCGGCAAAAAAAGTAGAAATTTTCTACCGCATTTTACAATGTGAAATAGCTTGGATACAACCTTAAAATGCGACCGCATCGTATTTTAAAGTTGTCAGGCATTGATTAGATCATTTAAATATCACTGTTTAGTTAAGATATAATTGTTAGCAGCAGTTTTTTATTGATCAGTTAGTAAACCCACCTTCAGTTTCCATTCCTTAAAGCAGTAGCCCCTCTTACCAGAGGGGCTTTTGTCTTTTTAGTGTAGCGTTGACGTTTACAAGGGATTTACGTAAAAATATTTTTATTATTATAGATATTAAAGTAAAAAAAGAGATTCTTGATGACAAAAAAAGAAATAGTTTTAAAAACAGCTAAAGAAATATTCGGTGAACTTGGATACAGCGGCACAACCTTTAAGAAGATTGCTGACCGGGCAGGTGTTGCGGTCGGACTGCTTTCACATCATTACGGAAACAAAGAAAAACTGTTCAAAGAAGCCGGATTTGATGTAGCTGAAAGACTTAGTTCTACTCTTCAAGACGAGGTTTTACAGGCAGAGAATGGTTATGATGCTGTATATAGGTTCGCTAAACGTTATCTGGAATTTTCAATTGATCCAGATGAAGATTTTCTCGTTCTTGTTCGCTGTTCACCTTTTAGTGATCTTAAAACGGGAGCGGACCGGGATGCTATGGTCCATAAGTTTGCTCAGATCCCTGTTTTGCTGGAAAATTGTGTTGCACGGGGAGTTCGGGATGGTTCCATCCCTAATTTGTTGGTAGCTGAGACAGCTTCTGTTGTTTTGTGTAACCTTGTAGGTGCAGTCCGAACTAAACTTTTAACTCCATACAGTCCTCCCAAATTATACGCTGAGGCTCTTAAATTTATGATGCGCAGCTTGAAAGCCGCTTAGATTTTAAGAAGACCTAATTAAATAATAATTTGCGTTTTCACTAATTCTTTTTCTAAAAAATGATTGATATCAGCCCACACTCTTTAGTGTTTATATCTGCAGGATATATTTACCACTCCCTTTCTTAGAACTTGTTTTATTGTTATTTTATAGCAGCTTATTCTACCGTATTAATTAAAATATTTATAGTAATTAATATGTTATGGAATGAGTCTGCTCTTTTTTTGTGATCTGGACATCATTATAAAAAAATGGTTTATTGTTATTAAGAGTAGAAATTTAGCTATTCTATGATGGTGTTGTTGTATGTGAAAATGGGTGAAGCAAATTCATGGACAGTTCCGTTGGACCTGTAGAAAGTACTCGGAGATTTTAATGACTTCGAATTTTCACGTCAGAGATTTGTTTATAATTTTTACTTTTTTGCTATGTCTTTTTGTTTTTCCAGCCAAAGTATCTGCTGCTCACATTCTTGTTCAGGGAGATTATAATTATCCTCCCTACGAATTTCTCGATAACGGTATTCCTTCAGGGTTTAATGTTGACATAATGCGTGCTGTCGCTGCGGTTATGGGACTGCGTATTAAAATCGATCTCGGGCCATGGAATGAGGTTCTCAGTTCCTTGAAACGTGGAGAAATTGATGCTTTAACAGGTATGTATTATTCTCCTGAACGTGCTAAATTTGTTGATTTTTCTATGCCTCATAATATTGTTTCTCATGCAATTTTTGTTCGCCAAGGCTCTGATATACGTTCTTTAGATGATCTTTCCGGAAAGGAAATTCTTGTTCAGCGTGGCGACATTATGAACGATTACGTTGTGAAAAATTATCCTGACGCTACTATTGTTCCGGTTCGTTCCCAAATTGAAGCTTTGAAACTTTTGGCTTCCGGTAAGCATGACGTTGCTTTGCTCGGAAAATTGCAAAATATTTTTTGGGCTAACAAGGAGAACATTACTAATATCATAACTGTCGGACCTCCTATTGAGCCGGGTGATTACTGTTTTGCTGTACATAAAGGAGATAAAAAACTTCTTGGGCAGCTCAATGAAGGTTTGTCCTTAATCAAAAATTCCGGCAAATATGATGAAATTTATAATAAGTGGTTCGGTGTCTACGAACGTAAATCTGTGTATCGTGAGTACGCTCAATATGCGATATGGATTTTGACTCCTCTTCTAGCTTTTCTCGCATTTTTTATTTTGTGGACATGGATGCTTCGGCTTCGGGTTAAGGAAAAAACAGAGGAATTAACTCTTGAACTGTTTGAACGTCATCAGGCCGAAGAGGAACTTAGAAAAGTTCAAAGTTATTTAACTAATGTTATTAATTCTATGCCTTCCATGCTTATCGGTGTTGATCAAATGGGTATTATTACTCAATGGAATACTGAGGCTGAGCGTGTTACGGGTTTGTCTCCGAAAGAGGTTGTAGGGCGGTCTTTGGAAATAGTCATACCTTATCTGGGAAAAGAAATTGAGCTTATTCGTCAGACTATAAGCACCCGTCAAGAACATGTAACGCGTAAGCGGAATTGGAAGGGGAGTAGTGAAATTCATTATGAAGATGTGACTATTTATCCCTTACTTTCTAATGACGTTCAAGGAGCTGTTATCATTATTGATAATGTAACCGAGCGCATTAATATGGAACAGATGTTAATGCAGACGGAGAAAATGATGTCTTTGGGCGGTCTTGCGGCGGGTATGGCGCATGAGATTAACAATCCTCTCGCTGTGATTCTTGGGTCTGTGCAAAATATTAAAAGGCGTATTTTTACCGACGTTTTGCAGAATGAAGAGGCTGCAAAGGAATGCGAGATTTCACTTGATAATGTTCGTAATTATTTGAAAAAAAGAGAAGTTCCGCGAATGCTGGATGCAATTCAGGATTCTAGCAGTCGCGCAGCTAAGATTGTGAGCAACATGCTCAGTTTTAGTCGTAAAAGTGATAAGAGCTTTAAATATCATAGTATAACTGAAATTATGGATAGAACTTTAGATTTGATTTCGAACGATTACGATTTGGTGAAGGAATATGATTTTCGAAAGATAGAAATTGTTCGCGATTACGCACCTGATCTTTCTGATGTTTTTTGCGAAGGTAATGAAATTCAGCAGGTTTTTCTTAATTTATTTAAGAATGGAACAGAAGCCATGGCTGAAAAAAAATACAATGGCGAATATCCACGATTTACACTCAAAGTGCAGATAGTAAACAGTATGGTCGTCGTTGAAATAGAAGATAATGGTCCTGGGATTGATGAGGAAAAATGTAAAAGAATTTTTGAGCCGTTTTTTACATCAAAGGGCGTCGGGAAGGGGACCGGGCTTGGGCTGTCCGTATCATATTTTATTGTTACTGATCACCACAAAGGGAGTATGGAAGTTTCTTCTTTGCCGGGTAGTTGGACGCGTTTTATTGTTAAACTGCCTGTCTCCGGTAAAATCGAAGAGCGTGAATCTGTAAGATAATTTCGTTTTAAAGTTCAGCAGGGGGGCTTATGCGAGTTGTTATCACGGGCGGAACCGGGTTTATAGGTAAAAAGTTAAGTAAGGCTCTGGCAGTTAAAGGATATCAAGTCTTTTCTTTAACAAGATCGACAAGAGTTTCTGATATTTCCGGCGTAAGAAATGTTGTTTGGGATGGAAAGTCTTCATCAGGTTGGGAAGAATTTGCAGAAGGCGCTACTGCAATAGTAAATCTTGCCGGGGAAAACATAGCTTCAGGTCGTTGGAATAAGGCTAAAAAAAATAGAATTTTAAGCAGTAGATTAGCAGCAGGACAAGCTGTAAGTGAGGCTGTTGCAAGAGCAAAAGTTCGTCCGAAGGTCGTAATACAAGCCTCGGCCACAGGTTATTACGGCCCAACAGGAGCGGAACCGGTTACTGAGGAGTCCCCGGCTGGCGATTCCTTTTTGGCTGAAGTTGCTAAAAAGTGGGAAGCTTCGACCGCCGGAGTCGAAACGCATGGAGTTAGAAGGGCAATTGTTCGAACAGGTATGGTTTTAGGATGTGGCGGAGCTCTGAGTAAAATGATCGTCCCTTTTAAGTTGGGTCTGGGGAGTTATCTCGGGAATGGTCATCAAGGCGTTTCTTGGGTTCATATTGATGATGAAGTTAGGGCAATTATTTATTTGATTGAAAACAAATCTTGTAAGGGTGTTTATAATTTGAGTTCAACGCACCCTGTAACTTCGAATAAGTTTATGGAAACACTTGGGCAGGTTTTAGATAAGCCTGTTTATTTACGGGTGCCTGCATTTTTTCTTAAGATTATACTCGGTCAGATGGCAGAAGAGGTGCTGTTAAACGGTCAGTTTGTATTACCTGAAAGACTGATAACAGCCGGATTTAACTTTGAGCATCTGGATCTTAAAGAAGCGTTAAGTCATTTTATTGATTAAAAAGAAAAAGGCCGCTCCATATTGGGCGGCCTTTTTTTTATGATAAAAGCTAGCCAATCCATTTAGATTTAGCCTGTTTCTTCTTTTTTCCTGAGCTTGATTTTCTTTTAATTTTTTCAGAAATGTTTTCTTTGTTCTGCTGTGTTTCGCTTAATAATTTAAGATAATTTTTAAGTCTTCTGATATCAATTCTATCTTCATCAAGAGCTTTTTTTATTGCGCAACCAGGCTCATTTGTGTGGCTGCAATCTGTAAATTTACATTCTTCAGTCAGTTCAGCAATTTCAGAGAATGCACTATATACCCCGGCTTCGCAGTCGTGAAGTTGTAATTCCCTTATACCGGGTACATCAATCAATAGCGCTCCGGAAGGCATGACATGGAGAGAGCGTGTTGTCGTTGTGTGACGCCCTTTGTCGTCAGCTAAACGTATTGCAGCGGTTTTGTTTTTTTCGGTTTCGTTAATAGTATTCAGCAGGGTTGTTTTCCCTACTCCTGACGAACCCAGCAGAACCAGAGATTCACCTTTGCTGAACCATTTTTGCAAGCAGTCTACACTGTCTTTGTCTTTAGCATCAACAAGCATAATCGGCATAGTTTCATGCAGCTGTCTTGCTTTAGTTTTAAATTCTTCGGGATCATCAGCTAAGTCCGCTTTGGTCAGAACCATCACAAACTCAATTCCGGCATCGAATGCAAGGCATATATAGCGTTCAAGGCGGTTAAGGTTAAATTCCGTATTGCAGGAAGAGACAATCAGTAATGTGTCGATATTCGCTGCAATTGGTTGAAGTTTAACTTCCTGCCCCGGACTCATCCTTTGGAGAAGGCTGGTGCGTGTCAGTAAACGTAAAGGAACTAATGATTCGCCATCCAATAAAAGCCAGTCCCCGACAGTGGGCTGTTCGTTTAAACTGCCAACTCCGGTTTCAGCTATTTGTAAAAGATGTTCATTTTTTCCAGTAGAAACAACGAGGTGGCCTTTGTGAGTTTTTATAACTCTGGCAGGCAGGGAATTAGCCTGTTCATCGGCAGAGAGTTGGTCTCGGAAAGAGTCTTTCCAACCAAGTTCAGCTAAAGAATATTCATTTTGATTCAAAGAAACCTCTTACAAAATACAAAAATGGGGATAATGATTTATTTTCCAAAATAAAAACTTACGTAACAAATAAATAACAAGCAAGAATCATTTTCAGGGAGTTTTTTAAAGATCGCAGAATATCTTTCTTTAGGTTTTATTTTTTAATGTGTTGTGATATGTTTTAAATAGTTGTTATGCGTAGTTTTTGCTGAATAATACACGACATCGGGAGTTGCTATGAGTAGCGAAGTTCGCGACCTGTTGCGCAAATATTTGCCGGATTATAAAAGTACACGTTTCGGCAAAATTTATACTGATACAACTGAATTTATGAATATTGATCATAGTGATGTTATCAAACTTGGTAATCAGCACTTTCTGGTGCTTAAAAATGAAGCAGAAAGAAGATTTGGACTGGTAGATCCCAAGTATTGGGTGAAGCGTGGAAAGCATTTAGAGTCTGGGCAGCCGCAAATATTGAAATTAGCTTTTTATGAAAAATTCCCCATGAATATAGGGCCGTTTAAAATTGAATGTTATAGAAGCCCACGCAAGGAAGCCAGAATTCTTGAGCTTGTTAAGGGTGATATGCGTTTTATGCAGGGATGCTCAAATAATGATGAAGTTGGTAACAATGTCAGGGTATTAGATATAATTCGCGGTAAACGTCTCGACATTGTTGTTTATAATATTTCTGTCGATCATAAGACATATTTTTATGAATATTTCCCTGATATTTTGGAGAAGTATATCGGATCATGTGAGGCTATTAAATTTTTGCATGACCATGATGAAAAGCACGGGGATGTGCGGCGTGATCATCTGTGGGTTGAAAGTGGAACCGGGGATTACAGGTGGATTGATTTTGATTACGCTTTTGAATTGTATGAAAATCCTTTCGGCCTTGATGTTTTCGGACTTGGAAGCATTCTTATCTATCTTGTAGGTAAAGCTAATTTTACGATGCAAACTCTGCTAGATTTAAAAATTGAACACTCAATTCTCGAAACGCTTAACAGCGGAGACTATTCTGTCGTTATAGGAAACAGAGTTGTTAATGTTCGTAAAATATATAGTTATATTCCGGAATCTTTGAATAATATTTTGATGCATTTTTCATCTTCGAGTACAGTGTATTATGAGTCGGTAGATGAACTGCTGTTTGATATGCGAAGGTGTTTGAAAGAAATTCGTGGCTTATAGCTTTCGGTTACCTGTACAAATTTCGTAGGAGGGTTAAACTGTGAAACTTAATAAGATACTTGTTGCTTTTGATGGTTCCGAAAACTCTTTTAAGGCTGTAGAGTACGTAGTTGATATTGTAAAAAACTGTCCTGTCAGCGCAGTTACAATACTTTATGTTGAACGATTGCCTGATAAAGATATTTTCCCGGATGAAAATTCATGGGTTAAACAATGCGAAGAAAATGAAAAAGAGATTAATCAGAAGCTTGCAGAAGCCAAAAAAATTATTCTAAGTGCTGGAATTTCGTCTGAAATAGCTTTCGTTGAATACTTTGCAAGTTGTCAATCTCCTTTTCATGAAACAGATATTTGTACTACAGGACGAAGTATAGGGATGGATATTTTAAGAATCAGAGAAGAAGGTCAATATGACACCCTTGTGGTCGGAAGGAGAGGAGTCAGTAAGGCTCAGGAATTTTTATTCGGTTCTGTTTCAACAAAAGTTGTTCAGTCTGCAATTGATTGCACAGTATGGGTCATAAACTGATTCTTTTATGGCAGGTGGTGATTTATGTTTAATAAGGGCTTAATTCTTTTAGTGGCATTTATATTCTTAATATGCTCAACCAGCGCTCATGCTAAACCTAAAGTTTTAGTTATTGAAAGTTATCATGCTGAGTATCAGTGGGATATCAATTATGAAAGGGGACTTGAGTCAATTTTGAAAGATGTTGCTGATATTTATTATTTCAGAATGGACACTAAGAGAATAAAAGTTGAGCAGTATGAAGAGAGAGCCGCGCTTGCTTGGGAGGCTTATACCACTTTGATGCCGGATGTTGTTGTTTTAGCTGATGATAATGCTATTAAGTTTTTAGGAAGCAAGTTTATTGAAACAGAAACTCCAGTTGTTTATCTTGGGATTAATAATAATCCACGGAGTTACATTCCGCTTAATAAGAATATTACCGGAGTGCTTGAAAGACCGTTGTATAAGCGCTCAGTTAAATATTTAAAGAAAATATTGCATATCGAAGATGGTAAAATTTTAGTGTTATTAGACACAGGAACAACCTCCAAAGTATTGTGTGATTCTGTATTTGAAGGATGTAAAAGTTTACGTATTGGTGATGTTCAGGTAGATATCAAGCTTATTGGTTCCTTTAATGATTGGAAAGATATTGTAAATCGATCTGATGAAAAAGGTTATTCCGCTATCATACTCGGCCTGTTTCAGACTGTTTATGAGGGTAAGAAGTACGTAACCAGTGATGATATTATGGCATGGACTTATAAAAACACACCGATCCCTCTTTTTGCTTTTTGGGAAATGAACGTTGGTAAAAATAAAACTATCGGCGGATTAGTTTTAAGTGGAGAGATTCAAGGTTCAACAGCAGGTAAAATTGTTTTAGATATTTTGAATGGAGTACCCGTTAATAGAATTAAGCCGATTATTCCGACTCAGGGGCTTTTTCTTTTTAGTTCCTCTGAACTTAAAAAATGGAGAATTGTGCTTCCTCGCCAAATCAGGGATAAAGCTACTTTTGTTGAATAAACATAACTATTTTAGATGATTATATGTAACTGGAGAAAGGATGCTTTATAGCTGGATGATTCTTTTTATTTCAATTTTTGCTGAAGTAAGTGGTACTTTGTGTCTGAAATATTCTCATGGTTTCAGCAGGATAATTCCGACTATTTTTGTTTTTATTTTTTACGGTCTCTCCTTTTGGGGGCTTTCAGTTGTATTGAAAAAAATTGAAGTAGGTATTGCGTATGCGGTATGGGCCGGTATCGGAACGGCAGCCGTTGCTCTTATCGGGATTTGCTTTTTAGGCGAACGAGTGTCTGCGATGAAAATAGCATCACTTATGCTTATTATTGTCGGGGTTGTCGGTTTAAATTTTTCAACTTCAACTCAGTAGATTTAATTTTAAGTTCAACCATTCCAGATTTTTTGAAATGTCCGCCTATCACCCCGCTAAATGTTGTCCTAAATAAGGAACTCTTTATAGATGGATAATAAACTGAATATACTTTTTCTTTGTACCGGAAATTCATGCAGAAGCCAGATGGCTGAAGGGTGGGCGCGCCATATTAAAAGTGACATGATTAACGCTTATTCTGCCGGAATTGAGATTCATGGTCTGAATCTGAATGCTGTGAAAGTAATGGCGGAAGCTGGAGTTGATATTTCGGGACATAAATCCCGCCATATCGATGAGTTCAAGGATGTTCCAATTGATGTTGTTGTTACCGTTTGCGGGCATGCGCATGAAACCTGTCCATATTTTCCCGGTAATTGTAAAGTTACGCACGTCGGTTTTGATGATCCTCCAAAGAGGGCTAAGGAATTAGCGGATAAAGGCGCATCAGAAGAAGAACAACTCGATTGTTACAGAAAAGTGCGTGATGAAATTAAAGCTTATGTTGAAACGCTTCCTGAGAGTTTGAAGTGAAATTTATCATTATAACCATGAGCGGATTTGGGAGGTGTCTTTAGAAATGACTAAGAAAACCTGTTCAGCAAATGATCGGAAAATGACCAGCATATTTGAGCGCTACCTGACGGTCTGGGTGGGCTTATGTATTATCGGTGGTGTTTTTCTAGGCAAAGTCGCACCGGGATTAGCCAAGACACTTGATGGCATGTCGATCAATGTTAACGGTGCTCCGGTTGTTTCCATTCCGATTGCGATCTGCCTCTTTTTTATGATGTATCCAATTATGGTAAAAATTGATTTTGCCAGTGTTATCAAGGCAGGAAAGAGCGGTAAGCCTGTATTTCTGACTCTGTTTATCAATTGGTGTATTAAGCCGTTTACCATGTACGCCATTGCGATATTTTTTCTCGGTTACTGTTTTAAAAGTTTTATCGGAGTTGATGCGGTCGATCTTGTAAAAATGCCGTTTGGACTCGATTTGACCGTCGGTTCAATGCACGGCGCAGGGACTGTTGTTTTGCAGGACGGAATCAAGATGCTGCAAATTCCGCTTTGGCGCAGTTACTTTGCCGGGTGTATTCTTCTGGGAATAGCACCTTGTACGGCAATGGTGCTGGTTTGGGGCTATCTTGCGCGAGGTAATGACGGGCTGACGCTGGTCATGGTTGCCATCAACTCATTGGCGATGTTGATTCTTTATGGTGTACTTGGTGGATTTTTACTTGGAGTAGGTCAACTTCCTGTTCCGTGGCAGGCACTTCTTTTATCTGTCACCATTTATGTGGCTTTACCTTTGTTTGCCGGATATTTTTCTCGGAAGTGGATTATCAAGTCGAAGGGTGAGACTTGGTTCAAAGAAAAGTTTTTGCACGTATTAACGCCTATAACTATCAGTGCATTGCTTTTGACTTTGATCCTGCTGTTCAGCTTCAAAGGCGAAGTAATTCTCGCTAATCCATTAACTATTCTCTGGATTTCAATACCGTTGTTTCTACAGACTGTTTTTATTTTTGCATTAGGATATGGCGCTGCTAAATTTATGAAGTTGAATTACGAGGATGCCGCTCCTGCTGCGATGATCGGAGCATCGAATCATTTCGAAGTCGCAATTGCTACAGCCGTTATGATTTTCGGGCTTTCATCCGGTGCCGCTCTCGCCACTGTTGTAGGGGTTTTAATCGAGGTTCCTGTAATGCTTATGCTTGTTGGTGTTTGTAAGCGAACAGCCGGTTGGTTTCCACAGAAAAAATAAATGTTTAGTTGTCCTTTTTTCTAATTACTTAAATTAGCTTTGACCTAATTCATTTTACCGTTATTATACGAACGGATTCGGAGTTAATATGTATAATTTAACCCAATTTATTGCGTATTTATGAATGCATTAATTCTGTTATAGTATACGAAATAATGAAGTTTACGCCTTGCTTAATATTATAAGGAATAGAAAATGGAATCATTAAAAGAACTATATCGCATCGGGGTCGGACCTTCTTCCAGTCATACTATGGGGCCGAGGATGGCTGCTGAGCGTTTTCTTGAAAAACATCCGACAATTCCTTTTTTTCGCGTAACTCTTTTTGAGAGCCTTGCCGCAACAGGAAAAGGACATCTTACCGATTGGGCAGTGATTTCTGTGCTTGGTGAAGAAAAGACAGAAATAGTCTGGAAGGCGGAAGAAAAGATGGTTGAGCATCCTAACGGTATGCTCTTTGAAGCTCTAAATGAAAGTAAAGAAGTCGTTGATTCGTGGAAAGTATACAGTGTCGGCGGTGGAGCCATTCGGGAAGAAGGTAAATGTTCATCCAGCATTGAACCTGTTTATAAGGAGCAGTATATTGCAGCAATCATGGCTCACTGCGAAGATAAAGGGATAACATACTGGGAATATGTCGAGCAGTGCGAAGGTTCTGAAATTTGGTATTTTTTGCGTAACATATGGATTGCAATGGAAAAATCTTTAGAGCGCGGTCTTGACGCTGAGGGCGTACTTCCCGGTTCCATCGGACTTAGGAGACAGGCCAAATCATATTTGCGCCGGACACATCTGGCTAGTCATGATATGCAGTTGACCGGGCTTACTACAGCCTATGCGCTTGCAGTTTCTGAAGAAAATGCTGCTGGCGGTGTAATCGTAACTGCTCCGACCTGCGGCTCCTGCGGTATTGTTCCCGCGACCCTCAGATATCTCAAAGACCTTTACGATTTAAAAGAAAATGATCTTATCCGCGCTTTGGCAACTGCTGGATTATTCGGGAATGTAATTAAAACGAATGCTTCAATATCTGGAGCGGAAGTAGGGTGTCAGGGAGAGGTCGGTTCAGCATGTGCCATGGCTTCCGCAGCGGCAACTCAGTTGATGGGTGGAACTCTTCGTCAGATAGAATATGCGGCGGAAATGGGGCTTGAACATCACTTGGGACTTACCTGTGATCCCGTTGACGGATTGGTGCAGATTCCCTGTATCGAACGTAATGCCTGCGCTGCAACTCGTGCATTGGCCCGCGCACAGATGTCTATTCTTTCAGACGGCACTCACAGAATTTCATTTGATGAGGTTGTCACAGTAATGAAAGAGACCGGACACGATTTACCTAGTCTTTATCGTGAAACTTCAAACGGCGGACTTGCTAAAGCTTATAATGCTCGCTGTAAGTGCTAAAGTTTATGTCTTTTTACGTTAAAGCTACACTAATATATTTCTTCTGCTATTTTTATATACGGCTGTGGATTTGCCGTATGTTAAGCGAGAAGCCTAAAACTAAGCGCGGAATTCTCATCCTTACCGATGTTATGACTGCTTCGTTGCCTCTGACTATTTTTTTTAAAGCTGATATTCCATATGCCACCAAGCTTTTCCTACAAGGAACCGGATATACATGGGCCGCCATTATTGCCTGTATGGTTCCGCTGGGACTTTGTATCGAGCCTATCCGGTTCGGTATGAAGCTTATGGCTCCGGATTTTATAATACCTAAAGTTAAAATTTTCGCAGGCTTATGTCTCCTTTCGGCTCTTATGGCTATAGGAGGTTATATTAATGCCACATCTCCTGTTATTCGTGAGCTTGAATTTGATCTAAGAAGTAGTAATGCGACAGCCGGGACAGAATATGACATTGCCGCAATAACAGATCTTCATGCCGGAAAACTTATGAGCCGCGCGCGGGTTGGTAAGATTGTCACATCCATTAATCAGATGACGCCCGATATAATCCTTTTAGTTGGTGATATTCTTGATGATCGAGACGCAGAACTTAGCGGTGCTGTTAATGAACTTGCACGTTTGAAAGCACCTCTGGGAAAATATGCGGTTCTTGGGAATCATGAATATTATCTAGGTGACAAGTGGGCTGAAAAAATACTTGAAGAGCAGGGGATTACTGTTCTGTCTGACGAGGCTGAATCTGTTGATGGCAAGTTCTTACTTGTCGGGCGCAATGATTTTTCGGCAACCATTCGTAATAGTACTAGAAAATCATTAATTGAAATTATTCCGGATAATAATGATTTGCCCATTGTTGTACTCGATCATACACCTCGCAAACTTGAAGAAGCTGAGAAGGACGGGGTTGCTTTGCAAATCTCCGGACATACTCATAATGGTCAGCTTTTTCCGTTTAATTTCATAATTGATAAAATCTATGAAAAGGGATGGGGACCATTTCAAAAGGGTAAGACTTGGTATTACATCAGTTGCGGTGTCGGGTTTTGGGGCCCTCCGATGCGTACTAACAGCCGTCCTGAAATTTTGTTGATTCACATTAAGATTTAGTTATATTTTTTTCTAAAATTCTGGGTGATAAATTTATACTGTTAAAGGCGCGAAAATTTTTTTTCGCGCCTTTAACTTTATTAAGCATCTATGCAGAATTCTTTGTATAAGTTATTATTAGATCCGCAAATGTGAACAAAATAAGTTTGATTTGCATGAGAGTCATGCTATGGTACTAGATACATTACTAATGTGGAGTATACATGCAAATAAAAGTGGATCCATCAGGCACTGTTCAAAATTTTCAGGACATACTTTTAAGTATGAAACAAGATCCTACTATTACGGGTGTTATTGTTTTTGCCTGCCATGCGAATGGCTTCACTTCAGAGCAGCTTGACCCTATTTTAACTGAATATTCCTTACCTGTGATCGGAGGTGTTTTCCCTTCTATTTTTCATAATATTGAAAAAATGGATAAAGGAACAGTCGTCGTAGGGCTGACATGCCCGTTTAGTACGCATATTGTGAAAGGATTAAGTAATTTCAAAGCCAATTATAACGAAAAGTTAGAGCAAACTTTTGCCCAGAATAAAATGCCACCAACTTTACTTATTTTTGCGGATGCGATGGCTAAGAGAGTTTCCTCGTTTGTTCAATCTTTGTTTGAAGTTTTAGGACTGGAAATAACTTATATAGGCGGCGGAGCCGGGTCTTTGGATTTTAATCAGGCTCCATGTCTTATGTGTAATGAAGGGTTGTTAGTTGACGCGGCAATTCTCGCAGGAATTGATATTTCCAGTTCTATCGGCGTAAAACATGGCTATCGTCCGGTTTGCGGCCCTTTTAAAGTCACTGAATCAGATCATAATGTTCTTAAATCGTTGGATTGGCAGCCAGCTTTTGAAGTATACAGGCAGGCGGTTAATGAGCATTCAGAATACCATATGAGTATTGCAACTTTTGGCGGATTATCTAGAAATTATCCTTTCGGGCTTGCCAGACTTTTTGCAGAACCTGTTGTTCGTGATCCGGCAGTGCTGGATGAAGAGGGTAATATCGTTTGTGTTGGAGAAGTTCCAGAAGGTTCTTTTGTCAAGATTTTGCATGGAAATCCAGACGATTTAATTGACGCCGCATGTCAGGCTAAGCAGGTCGCCATTGATAATCTGGAAGGAACAGCATCTCTGAGTTTATGTATAGATTGTGTCTCGAGATTTCTTTTCTTGCAGGACGATTATAAGCGTGAACTTTCCGTTGTTCAAAGTGAAGGTGTTCCGCTTGTAGGGGCTTTAACTTTGGGCGAGATTGCTAATATTGGGCAGGAATACTTGGATTTTCATAACAAGACTGTTGTGGTTGCGATGCTGGAGAACGTATGAGCATACGTATTCAGGAGCAGATCCTTTTGGATTTGGCAATGGCATTTGGAAACAGTTTAGATTTGAAAGAGGTTCTTTCAGAAGGAATGTCTGTTTATCTGCGTCGTCTCGGATGTATGTCCGGGGTTGTTTTTATGGAGAAGGAGAATAGTCAGGAATCTCTTCGGCATGAAATTGTTTCGGTTATTCCTAGTTTAGGGCAGACACATAAAGCTATAAGTTCTTTTGTTGATATGATTATGGTTTGTTCGAATCGTAAAGAGTTAGATGAGGTTCGTTTATCTCTTCCTCTCCATAAAGTTGTTGATAATCGCCATGCGTACCTTTTTAATTTGCCGGGATTCGGTTTTGTGGCCCTGCTTAAAAGTGGTGAGCCGTTTAAAGATTCGTTGATAAAGTCTTTGTTACCTTTAAATACGAAGATAGCGAATGTCTGTCTTTCATGTGTCAGTTACCAGCGCTATGCCGAACTTAATGCTGAGCTGCATCGAGAAGTCGCCGAGCGCAAACAGGCTGTGCAGGAGCTTGGTGCAAATGAGCGTCGTCTCCGCGTTATTTTTGAACATTCTCCTCTCGGCATGATTCATTTCGATGCAGATGGACTTATTGTTAATTGTAATAATCAGTTTGTCCATCTAATGGGGTCAACCAGAGAAAAGTTATTAGGATTTAATACTGCACGTGACAGTTCTCCAGAAATGGGAGTTGCTCTGACTAAAGCTTTATCCGGTGAACCATCCTGCTATGAAGATTTTTATACCTCTGTTACGGGAGGCAAGCGAGGCTATCTGAGAGCTGTCTTTAATCCCGTCACTCCCGAAAAAGAATCGTCAGAAGTAATCGCTATTGTGGAAGATTTTTCAAAGCGCAAACAAGTTGAAGAATCATTGTTACAAAGTGAAGCCCGGCTGAGCACTATACTTTCTTCTATTCAGGCCGGAGTGATTCTTATTGATCCGCAAACCCGCATAATAACGGACTCCAATGAGGAAGCATGCAGGTTGATCGGGCTGGATCGTGAACAGATTATAGGTCGTGTCTGTCATGATTTTATTTGTGCGGCAGACAAAGAGCAGTGTCCTGTGCTTGATTTGGGACAAGAGGTGGATAAGTCAGAGCGCATTCTTGTTACAGCAACAGGCAAAAATCTAACTATTCAAAAAACAGTCAGTACTGTCGTTATTGATGGTAAAGAGCAACTTCTTGAATGTTTTGTGGATATTACTTCTCGCAAACAGGCCGAGAAACAACTTCTTCAAGCCAAAGAAGATATTGAACAATACGTTATAAGTTTGGAAACCACGAACAAACAGCTTATTGAAACAACGGCTTCACGTGACGAGTTAGAACAAGAAGTAGCGGATCGTAAACTTGCTGAAAGACGACTCAGAGAGAGCACGCAACTTTATGAGGAGTTGGTAGAAAATGCTGCCAGCATTATTTTGCGTCTGGATCAAGTTGGTCGCGTAACCTTTTTCAATGAATTCGCAGAAAAATTATTTGGCTATTCACGCGATGAAATTTTAGGTGAATGCATCGTTGGAACCATAGTTCCTGAAATGGAGAGTTCTGGGCGTGATCTGCGGAAGATGATTAATAGTCTCTTTGATAAGCCCGAAGATTTTATGATCAATGAAAATGAAAACATGCTTAAGGATGGTAGCCGTATCTGGGTGAATTGGTCCAATAAAGCATTATACGGTCCTGATAATGAGCTGATTGAGATATTGTGTATAGGTTCTGATATTACTGAGCGTAAGAGAGCTGAAAAAACTTTGAAGCTGGCTAAACAACAGGCAGAGGCTGCAAATAAAGCTAAGTCTGAATTTTTAGCTAATATGAGCCATGAAATACGTACTCCGATGAATTCCATCCTCGGGGTGGCGGATTTGCTTACTGAAACAGAATTGACCGAAGAGCAAAGCCGTTACATAGCCCTTTTTGAATCTGCTGGAAAAAGTTTGTTGTCCCTGATTAATGAGATTCTTGATTTGTCAAAAGTAGAAACAGGACGGATGGAACTGGAGTCTTTATTCTTTGATTTGACGGATGCAGTAAAGGAAGTTGACTCAATCATGGCAATTGCTGCCAAAAGTAAAGGGCTTGAATTTTCCTGTACAATGGAACCGGATTCTCCCAAATTTATTTTAGGTGATCAAATCCGCTTGAAGCAGATTTTACTGAACATAATGGGTAATGCAGTAAAATTTACTGAGCATGGTTCTGTCTCTATTAATATCTCGTCCATTCCAGCAAGAGATAATAGCAGACTTTTTAGATTTAGTATTTCGGATACGGGAATAGGAGTGCCACAAGAAAAATTACAGACTATTTTTGATAGCTTTGCTCAGGCCGATTCCTCTACTACACGTAAATATGGCGGAACAGGATTAGGGCTTGCCATTGCCAAGCGGCTGGCCGAGTTGATGGATGGTGAAATTTTAGTAGAATCAGAAGTCGGCAGAGGTACAACATTTCATTTTGTTGCCCCGTTTGAGACCTGCTATGAAATAGATCAAGGAGTTTGTTTTAAAGAGGAAAAGTTTCATTTTGTTAATTCTGGTGCCGGTAAAAAAAGAATTCTTGTAGTGGAAGACTCAGAAAGTAATCGTATGCTTATTGATTTTTACCTTGAACAGTCTGAGCATGAAGTTGTTCTGGTAGAAAACGGGCTGGAAGGATTAAATGCCTATAAAAAAGATGATTTTGATATAGTGTTTATGGATATTCAAATGCCGGTTATGGATGGTATTGCGGCAACTAAAGCGATTAGAGATTACGAAAAAGAGCATTTATTCGATCCAAAACCTATTGTAGCTCTTACAGCTAATGCTTTTAAAGAAGATAGACAACGCTGTTTCAATGCCGGGTGCAGTAGTTTTTTAGCAAAACCTATTAAGAAAAATGATCTTTTGATGATAATTGATAGTTTTTAAATTATAGTAAGTAAGAATGATAATAATGCATATTGCTCTCTATATTTCTTTGTCTTAAAAAAAATACCTATGTCTGATTTATCGGAATAGGTTCATACATCTGTTATTACTCGCCTTTTGTCTTCCTCCTTCTTCACATAGTCTTGTTTTTAGGAATTTGAGCTTAACTTCAGAAAAGAAATCTCGCTGCTTAATCCAGCCTTTTTTTCTTTTCTGAGTCTTTAGTCATGACTAAAATATAATTTTATCTTGTTTTTTCAGTTACATATATAGTTTTTATGATTCAAAAAAATTAATTTCTATGAATGTAGCATAATCTTTGCATAATTACAGTGCTGGATGGGTAATCAATCTCAAAAAGAGATAATCTTGATTAAAAGACGGACATGGTTAAAGTGTTAGTTCTTTAATAGTCTCGTTTTTTCAGGCTAAGTGATATTTTTTTAATTATTTTGATTGAGTTTTTAGTGAAAAACTGATTGATTAACCAATCTGTATTGCTCTCTGTGTATAATTTAAAAGTTTGAGGAGGATGAAACTGCATTCGAAGCATAACTCTGCTTTTTATTGTCAGTTTCCGGCCTTTGGGTCTTAATCGTGAATTATTCTAAATCAAGGATTGGTTCGTTGAACAATAGATATATCCCACTAACTTTAATTGTTGCTGTTTTGTCCCTTGCGGCTGTAGCGGGTTTTCTTTTCATTCCCTCTGTTCAGGGAAATCCGGTTCGCGTTGTCATGGATAACAGCGGCGGAAGAGTGATCTTTACTCATTTAAATCATGCTGAAGAGTATGGGTATGAGTGTGCAGATTGTCACCATGACGACATTGGTCAGGAGCTACCTATAGCTTGCGGGTCCTGTCATCCTGCTGCGTTTGATGAAGAGTTCAAAGCGCAGCACCAAAAGAATTTCCCCAGTAAAGAAGCATGTCTGCGTTGCCATGATGATATTCCCACAGGTCCTTTGGCAGAAGAGGATAAACCTGACACTGAGAATATCCCTTTGAGAGCGGATGCTTTCCACGGGCAATGTATGAGTTGCCATGAGTCAGACGGTGGGCCTTATGGTGAAGATTCCTGCTACAAATGCCACGCGAGGTAGGTTAGATGCTTAAGATTCATTATTCACTCGAATCAGATGTTCTGAACATAATAAATGATATCACCGCACCCTCTGAGATCAATATCCGGGTGCGCAACCTTGTTCTGAAAGCAAAGAAAGGGCAGAGCGTTGCCCGTGGCGAGATAATTGCTGAACATCCGTCAAAATTCGGCGGCGCATACCATGCTTCCGCTTCCGGCAAGGCAACAAAGGTTAATTACCATCACCTGACCATAAAATGTGATTGTGGTGAAAATTCAGTTGAACCGGTTGATGTGCAGTCTATGGGGCCTGGAAAAGACCTTCTGCATACTTTGCAGCAACTGGGCATTGATATAGCCCCGCTTTCTTCCCACTGTGACAATTTAGTCATAAACGGTCTCAATCCTGAGCCCGGTATTTTTGTAGCCGAACTGCTTCTTGAATGTGAAAAAGAGATTCTTGAAACCGGACTCCGTCTGGCTGAATCCTTGATCACTCCTATACATACAATGTTGGCGGTGGCGCGCGGGACTTCTTATTCTCTTTCCGGAACTGAATCTGTTTCGGTTAAGCCTAAATATCCTAATTCTCTTAATGCTCTCGTAATTAAAGCTGTCACAGGAAACGAGTTTTGTGACGACACCAAAATTATGAGCATTATGGACGTTTACAATCTCGGTCTGGCCGCCAAAAACGGTCTGCCTGTAACTGACACCATAATGACCATTTGCGGACATAATTACCGTGTGCCTTTGGGAACACCAATCCGTCATCTGCTTAATGAGCTGGATATACCTGTTAAGTCCGGTGACAAGGCTGTTCTCGGCGGACCTTTCCGCGGTGAGGCTGTCTATAGTCTGGATGAAGGCGTGAAAAAGGGTGATCACGGATTGTTTATTATTTCAGCAGGTGAATTTCCGTCAGTTGAAGATACAACCTGTATCAACTGCGGCGAATGCGTTTTGAGCTGTCCTGCTCGAATTCTCCCGAATCTGATCAGCCGTTATGCGGAGTACGAGAAGTTCGAAATGGCGAAGAAGTATGATCTGGACAGTTGTTTTGAATGCGGTCTGTGTTCCTTCAATTGTACGGTCAGACGACCCATCCTGCAATATATCCGTTTTGCCAAGGATCAACTCAGGGTCAGCGGTAAGGCTGAATAGTCTTAGTGGCATGACATTAGTCACCGGATTAGCCGGTAAAACATACAAGTTTTCGATTTAAAGGTTAAAATATGACTCCACCAGTAATTAAAGCAATGTCGAACATTGCAGTCAGGCTCACGGTTTCGCCTGCTCCTCACTGGCGCAGCAGACGTACTTTGACGAAGATGATGCAGTATCATCTTCTGGCGCTGCTGCCTGCACTGATCATGGCTTTCAATATGTTCGGCTTGTCTGCACTTTCAACTGTCGGCCTTGCGGGATCAGTGGCTGTAATCACTGAAGCTATTTGTCTCAAGATGCAGGACCGCGACATCAATGTAGATAATTTCACAGCATTATATGAAGGCATTCTTTTTGCCTTTCTGCTTCCGGCAACTGCACCATGGTGGGTAGTGGTTTGCGGCTCTGTTCTGACTATCGTCATGGGCCGCACGGTCTTCGGCGGATTCGGTACCAACCCCATTTGTGCACCACTTGTTGCCTGGGCGTTTTGTCGTCTTTCATGGCCTGCTGCCATGGATATCGACCTGAATCTTTCCCATTTCATTATCAACGCTCCCTTAGATCAGCTTAAATTTTTTGGTCTCGAGAGTCTTGATCAGTTCAACTACATGGATCTTTTCCTCGGGCAACAACTCGGCGGGCTTGGTTCTTCCCAGATAATTGCAGTTCTGGCGGGAGGAATTTTCCTCATTACTACCGGTTGGGTGCGGGTTTTTATTCCCGCGGCTTTTTTAGTCGGAGTGGCTGTAACTTCTGGAATTTTCTGGATAATCGATCCTGAAATTTACGCAAATCCTATATTCCATCTATTAACCGGATCAGTAATGTTTGGAGCCTTCTTTCTGGCCCCTGATGTTTCCTCCAGTCCTGTAGGCAAAATTCCGCAAGTTCTTTTCGGACTGATTGCCGGAGCCATGGTGATAATTATTCGGGTCTACGGTGTTTATCCTGACGGTGTGCCTTTTGCCATAATGGTGGCAAATCTGCTCACTCCTCTTTTGGACAGGGTTCGGCCAAAACCTTTCGGAGGCAGATAAGTCGTGCGTGAAATAATATATATGCTTGTGGTTCTGTCCGTAATCTGCGCGTCCTCCGGGGCTTTGCTGGTTAACTTGAAACAGGCCACTAAAAGTCAGATTGAGCAACAGGTTTTGACCTATGTTCAGGGGCCGGCTCTCCTTTCAGTCCTTGAAAACCGTGACAATGATCCAATTATGGAACGTGTGAAGGTAAAGGATGTGACTATTTTCCCCGCTGTGAAGGATGGTAAGCTGGTCGGCATTGCCCTTGAAACTTTCGCATCCGGTTATTCCGGCAACATCGGGGTTATGGTCGGGTTTGATGTGCAGAAGGATGAACTTCTCGGTATCGGCATCACTACCCAGACAGAAACACCGGGGCTTGGAACACGTATCGTGGAACATTCCTTTACCCGTAAGTTCACGGCTCACGGTCTTGATTCCATGCAGGTGACATCCAAGGGTGGCGACATCGACGGTATTTCCGGTGCGACATATTCTTCTGTCGGAACTGTGGAAGCTGTACGCAAGGCCATTAAAGTTTATCAGTCCATCAAGCCTGAGATCAATATGATCTGGAAGAATTCATAAGGAGACTCCATGAGCCGTATAGTCAAAGAATTTATCAAGGGACTCTGGGTAGAACTTCCTCCGTTCAGGGTGCTTTTAGGTCTGTGTCCCACACTGGCGGTTACTTCCACTGCGGAAAACGGACTGGGTATGGGAATAGCTGTCCTTTCTGTTTTAACCATGTCCAACATGATCATTTCATGTCTTAGAAAAATTATCCCTGCGAAAGTTCGTATTGCTTGTTTTATCGTAATTGCAGCGTCTTTAGTTGTTGCCGTTGAGTTGCTCATGCAGGCTTACGTCTATCCGCTTTATTTAAAACTTGGCATTTTTGTTCCGCTTATTGTTGTAAATTGCCTGATTTTGGGGCGCGCTGAAGCTTTTGCTTCTAAGAACGGGGTTCTCTTGTCCGTTGCGGATGCACTCGGTATGGGAATCGGTTTTACTGTGTCACTGACTTTTCTGGGCGCACTTCGCGAAATGCTGGGAAATGGAACCATCTTTGGAACTCAGGTTATGTGGGAATCTTTTGAGCCTGCGGCCCTTATGAGTATGGCTCCCGGGGCATTTATCGGGCTGGGAGTAATTCTGGCTTCCATGAACGCCCTGAACAGGTACCTGAGTCGTAGAAGGGGTGAGGCTCCTCCTGAGTTAATGAATTCCGGCTGTGCCTCTTGCGGTGCCTGCGGCGGCATTGAAAATCTCAACGCTAAATAAGAGAAAGGTTTATTAAAATGGAATATTTCCTGCTGTTTATCTCTGCGATTTTCATAAACAACATTGTACTGGTTCAGTACCTCGGGGCTTGTCCCTTCATGGGAACCTCCAAGTCTACAGATGTTGCGATGGGAATGGGTGGAGCAGTTATATTTGTTGTTCTGATGGCTACAGCTCTAACTTGGCCCCTGCATCAGTATGTGCTCATTCCTTACGGTCTTGAGTATTTACAGACCATTGTTTTTATTCTGGTCATTGCATCACTTGTGCAGTTTGTTGAGATGTTCCTCAAGAAAGTTCTTCCGCCTCTATATAAATCACTGGGGCTTTTTCTGCCGCTCATCACCACCAACTGTGCGGTGCTCGGTGTGGCAATTATGGTACAGCGCAACGAATACTCATTTATCAAATCTATGATGTACGGGTTGGCTTCAGGTATCGGCTTTCTGATTGCTCTGGTTATTATTTCGTCTATCCGGGAAAGACTGGATATTGCTCCGGTTCCGTATGTTTTCAGAGGTGTACCGATCGCTCTGATTATGGCCGGTGTCATGTCACTGGTGTTTTTCGCTTTTCAGGGAATGGCCGCTTAACCGGACAATCAAGGATATATTAAAATGGTAACTTCTTCTATTCTGATTCTATTTTTACTGGGTCTCACCGCGGCCTCTGTTCTGGCTGTGGCATCAAGAGTTCTGCACGTGGAGGAAGATCCGCGTATTGCAAAGGTTGAAGGCTGTTTTCCCGGCGCAAACTGTGGTGGTTGTGGTTATCCCGGTTGTTCTGCTGCTGCGGGAGCAATTGTTCAAGGCAAAGCCGGTCCTGAAATATGCGTTGCGGGCGGTGCTGAGATTGCAGAAAATATAGCATTAATCATGGGCGTAGATGCTGCATTCAAAGAACCCAAGATTGCAAATAATATCTGTACAGGCGGTTCTCGCGCAAATTTACTGTTTGACTATGAGGGCGTTGAAGATTGCCGCGCTGAAGCATTGCTTTACGGCGGCGAAAAAACTTGCGGGCTTGGTTGTATAGGGCTTGGCTCTTGCGTCAAGGTTTGCGGTTTTGATGCTATCCGTCTTAATGATGACGGTATCCCTGTAGTAGATATGAACGTCTGCCGCTCCTGCGGTAAATGTGCCGATGTTTGTCCCACCGGAGCCATCCGTATCAGCGGTATGACTATGGACCTTCTGCACCTTAATAAAATTGACGACTGTCTGGCTCCTTGCATGCAGAAATGTCCGGCTCAGATAGACGTTCGCACATATATTCATCAGATGAAGCTCGGTGACATGCGCGGAGCACTGCTGACCATTAAGGAGCGTAATCCGCTTCCGCTGGCAGTGGGGCGTCTTTGTCCTGCCCCGTGTGAAACTATCTGCCGCCGTAATATTGCTGATGACGGCGTTGCCATCCACTCCTTGCATCGTTTCGTTGCGGACTGGGAAATGAACTCCGGTTCACGCCTCAAGCTGGATTGTAATCCGGCTACAGGTCATAAGGTTGCGATTATAGGCGGGGGACCGGCAGGTCTTTCCTGTGCATATTTCTTGCGCCGTATCGGCCATGAGCCTGTCATCTTTGAAAAGCGTGAACAGATAGGTGGTATGATGAAGGGGATTATTCCTGAATACCGCTTGCCTGCAAAGGTTGTTGACTGGGAAGTTCAGTCTATCCTCGATCTTGGAGTCGATGTGCATACCGGAGTTGAATTCGGTAAGGATATTACTATTAAGAGTCTTGAGGAAGAAGGTTACGAAGCAATCTTTATTGCAACCGGAGCATGGAAAGTTCCTGCACTTAAGCTTGAAAATATTGAAGCCGAAGGCGTTGTGGATGCCATTACTTTCCTTGATCAGGTTGGTAAGTCCATAACAGATTTAAAAGGCAGAAAAGTCGTTGTTATCGGTGACACCAACACTGCTATGGATGTTGTTCGCAGTGCAGCCCGTCTTGGTTGCGATGTAACTTCATTAATAGATTGTATTCAGCGTAAAATGTCCGCCAACAAGAACGAAGTTAAACGTGCTGCTGAGCTGGGCAGTGATCTTAAATTCTTGACAAGACCGACCCGTATTCTTGCCGAAGACGGAAAAGTCCGCGGCATTGAATATTGCGAAGTTCAGTATGATGACCCCAAGAAAGCTACAGGAATCCCTAAACCTGTTGAGGGAACTGAAACAGTTATAGACGCGGATCTGATTGTTGTCGCAACCACACGTATGATAGATACCACTCCTTTTATGGATGAAGACGGTGCGTCTTGTTTTGCTATAAATAAGAAAACAGGTGGAATCGAAGCAGATACTCTTTCTTTGCAAACCAAATACCCCAATGTGTTTGTCGGTGGGGAAGTTCACTCCGGTCGCAGTATTCTTATTCAGGCGGTAGCTGATGGAAGACGGGCCGCGCGTGGTATTCACCACTTTATCACCGAAGGGGCTATTCCCGAGCCGAAGAATCCTCAGCTTCGTGTTATCCCGGAAACTATTCTTAAGAACATGGCAGTGACCTATACCATTCCTAAAATCAAAGTTCCGGAAATTTCTGTTGAGGAACGTAGATTTACATTCAAGGAAGAGGTCAAAGGTTCCATTGTTTACGAGGCGGCCCGTAAAGAAGGCAGTCGTTGTCTCCGTTGTGGATTGACCTGCTACGACGCTGAAGCCGGTGCTGAGTATGCTCAAGATGCTGATGTGCAGAAATTCTCTGAGCTGGACAAGGAGTAGGGCGTGCCTAAAAATAGTTTTTCCAGACGTTCATTTATGAAAACTCTCGCTGCAACTGGAATCGGAGCGGCATTCGTATCAACTCCGGTTGCTGCAGCTATGCGCATCGCCAGTGCTATGCGTATAGGCGACAGGCGTTATAAAGTCAGCGAAACTCGTTTTCTCATGGGAACTTATGTAGCCATTACAGCTCTGCATGAATCAAAAAATGCGGCAGAACAGGCTACAGCCAAGGCTTTTGCTGAAATTGATCGCCTTGCAGCATTGTTTGACCGTCATCAGTCCAACACACCTGTATCCGTACTTAACGAAACGGGCAGATTAACTGATGTGGCTCCGGAATTATTTTACGTTATGAAAAAAGCTCAGACATTCAACAGCTGTTCTAAAGGTGCTTTTGATGCCACGGTTCTTCCTGTTGTGGAAATGCTGAGCAAGCATGCCAATCCTAAAGGACAGATAAATCTTACCAGAAACGATCTGGATGATGCGCTGGCTCTTGTAGATTCAGATGCACTTAAAATCTCTAATAGAGAAATTAGTTTCGGCAAGCAGGGCATGGCTGTGACTCTTGATGGCATTGGCAAAGGGTTTATTGTTGATTGTGCCTCTGAAATTTTGTCTGCAAACGGTGTGGTCAATCACCTGATTAACGCAGGTGGTGACATTCGTGCCGGTGGTGAACGCTCTAAAGGTCAGCCTTGGATTGTTGCTATTGAAGATCCTGCTAAAAAGGGAAATTACCCTGCTGTAATTCAACTTAAAGATGCGGCCGTTGCCACTTCCGGTGGATATGAAGTTTATTTTGATGCGGACCGGTTTCATCATCATGTAGTTGACCCGCGCACCGCCGTATCCCCCACACAGAGTTTGAGTGTTTCAGTCACCGCTCCCACTGTTATGCAAGCGGACGCACTTTCCACTTCCGCGTTTGTTATGACTCCTCAAAACAGCATTAATTTTGTTAATGAACAAAAAAATAGTGAATGTTTGATAGTCAATGCTTTAGAAAAAAAATTAAGTTCTAAAAATTGGAATTGTATGGTAAGAGTTTAGTAATCTCTATTTTTAATGATTAATTAAATAGCGTGTCGTTGACTGAAAGCAAGTGACTAACCTCCTCAATCCCTAAGTCGCTTGCACCTGTAAAATCGGAGTAACCTGTACTCCGGTTCTGGGCATCTGCAGGTCAAATCGGAAAACGGCAATCTGCATAAGGGAAGACCAACCTCACTTCCCACGACCCCTTAAGCGGGTCGGAAGCTCACTCTTCCGGCCCGTTTAACTTTTGTTTCAGGCACTTTAGTAACAGCATCTAACCATGTGGTCTTTATTAATTTCCCGAAGCGGTGGAAGTTCATTTGTACATGATTTAACTGAATTTATGCAGCGAGGATGAAACGGACATCCAGAAGGAGGAGTTGAGGGGCTAGGCGATTCTCCCTTTAATTTGATTCTTTCAGAACCCGGCTTTAGTCCTAGTACGGATGAAACTAGAGCTTTAGTATAGGGATGGCATGGAGTGTCTATTATATTTGAAACGGTTCCATACTCTACGATGTGTCCGTAATACAGCACTGCCACATAGTCAGCCATGAGTCGCATCGATCTCAGATCATGTGTAATTAAAATAAGAGACTTGTTGTTTTCTTCAACCTTTTCTTTAAGAATTGATAATACATGGGCTTGTATCGACCGATCTAGAGAAGCTGCCGGTTCATCTGCAATAATTAATGAGGGGTCAAGGCTAAGAGTGCGGGCGATAGCTATTCGCTGGCGTTGTCCGCCCGAAAGCTCATGCGGGTATCTGTCTAGAAGGTCGCGTGTAAGTTTGCCTGTCTCCAGAGATTTCTCAATGAGAATATCCCGGTTACCATTTATTGTTCGGGTAATTTTAAAAGGTTCAAGCAACAAGTCGCGGACTTTCATAGTAGGATTCAAGCTTGCAGTTGCATCCTGCGGAATCATTTGAGTATCATTGCGGAAAAATGATTTTTTATTACTGAAAATATCCTTTCCATTGCAATACACAGTTCCGCTTGTTGGTTTTTCCGCGCCAAGAATAATTCTCCCGATGGTTGTTTTACCTGATCCGGATTCCCCTATTATTGCTAGACATTTGTTTTGCGACAGAGAAAAAGAAACATCTTTCAGTGCTTGATTTTTTGTTCGGCGTATGAGCCCTGTTGTGAAATTTTTTCCAATACGTTCAACTCTAAGTATTTCATCAGCTATCTGGGACATCGCACACCATTCTGCATTAGCGGCTTTTGGATTGAGCATAAATTTTCAGCTTCAGGGCATCGAGGATGAAAACGGCATCCTTCAGGGGGACACGTGAGCGGAGGAGGGCTGCCTCCGATTGGGCGGAACCTGTTATGATCAAATGTCTTCATCAAGGCTTGCACGTATGGATGGCGGGGAGACTTGAACACCTTATGCAACGGTCCTGTTTCAACGATTTGTCCAGCGTACATTGCCGCAACATTTCCACAAAGTTCCGAAGCAACATCCAGATCATGAGTAATGAGCAGTAGTGACGCGGACAGTTCATTTACTACATCTTGAATAAGCTCGATAATTTGTATCTGCACTGTCGGATCAAGGGCTGTCGTCGGTTCGTCCGCAATCAGCAGTTTGGGCTTGGCAGCAAGGGCTATCGCGATCATTACGCGTTGAAGCATACCTCCCGAAAATTGATGCGGAAATTGCCGTGCCCGTTTTTTAGGATCTGAAACACCGGTTCTGGCGAGTAGTTCTTCTGAACCATTGCGAGCTTGTTTTCTGGTGAATCCCTGCCGTCTGATAACCTCAGAAATCTGGTCTCCCACACTCATAACCGGGTTAAGACAGGATGCCGGAGTTTCAAATATGATGGCAATATCTTTGCCGCGGATTTGTCTTATTTCGGCAGGTTCGAGATCAAGTAAATTCCTGTTGTTAAACAGTACTTCCCCTTCGATAACCGCAGAAGGCGGCAGGAGGTTCAGTATAGACAAGGCTGCTACAGTCTTGCCGCAACCGGATTCACCGAGCAGGCAGCAGTGATCGAATCTGCCGATAGAAAGATTAAAATCATCAACAACCGAAACAACTCCTGCTTCCGATGGGAATTTTATTGAAAGATCCTTTATTTCAAGAAGCGGGGAAGGATTTTTCATTATATTTCCTCCAACTGTGGGGACGAAAGAGCTTTCTTATAACAATGCGGATCAAGCATATCCCTTAAACCTTCACCCGCAAGAGTAAATCCCATTGCAGAAACAGCAATGCAGAGTCCCGCAAGAAGGGGAATGTGAGGAGCTATTGCTAGTGTCGGGAGCCCTTTACTCATCATTGTTCCCCATTCGGGAGTGGGGGGCTGTATACCAAGACCCAGAAATCCAAGCCCTGCTATGGCAGTTACTTTTCCGCTGACACCTATGGTTGCAATTGTCGTTATCTGGGGCCAGAGCTTAGGAAGGACACAAGTCCTTATGATATATATTCTTCCTGCTCCCATTGCCCGCACTGTTTCAACATGGAGTCCGTTCATGGCGGTACGGGTTATACTGCGGGCAACCCGAGCGAATTTGGGCCATCCGGGGATAGATATTGCCAGTATGAGCCCTGTTAATCCCGGTCCTGTAATAGCAATGCACAATAGTGCTGCAACAATTCCCGGAAAGGCAAAAAAACAGTCCGTTATGCGCATGATCAGCCCGTCCAGTCTGGGAAAACATCCCGCTGTTATGCCTACCGCCATACCTATCAATGAAGTGATTATTGTAACTGTCAACGCAAGTCCTATAGAAGGACGAATCGCATAAATAAGCCTGCTGGCTACACATCTTCCCAGATAATCAGTTCCGAGGGGATAGGTTGAGTCCGGTCCTTTCAGGCGATGTCTGAGATTTTGTTCTAATGGATTATTGGGAACAATCTTAGGTGCCGCAATGCCTGCCGCCACGATTGTTGAAATTATGAGTAGTCCTAGAATGAATGACTTGCTGATGAAGCGAGGCTTAAACATTGGCAGTTCCTTCAACTCTTGGGTCCAGTAACAGGTTTAAAAGATCCGTGATAATGATGATCAGCACGTAGGCAGTTCCGATGGTAAGGATACAGCCCTGCACTACAAAGATATCGCGGGATCGGACCGATTCTACAAGCAGCCGCCCCAGACCGGGCCAGAGAAATATTGATTCAACGACAACAGCCCCTCCGACCATATGTCCGGCTTGAGCCCCCATATAATGCAGTACTGGCGGAAATGCGTTCTTCAGTGCGTGCCGCCCGATGATTACAGTTTCACTTAAACCTTTTGCCCTTGCTGTAAGAATATATTTACCCCGCAGACTTTGCAGCATTGAGGTTCGCATCAGGCGGGCTGTAATAGAAGAGTTAATCAGGGCCAGCGAGGCCGCCGGAAGTATAAGGTTATACCAGTTCCCGTATCCGGCCACGGGAACAAGATGCAGGTGCAGTGAAAATATAAAGATAAAAATCACAGCAAGAAAAAAGTCCGGTATTGACGATAGAACAAGCGAAATTCCCAGCGCGATTTTGTCTATTGTTTTTCCGGCATGTACTGCCGCAGCCGTTCCTAATGGAATGGCAATCAGTGCTGTAAGCAGTATTGCGGTGGAAGCAAGGAGCAGGGAAGGGATTATTGCCTGCGCTACTTCGGTTGTAACTGCCTGCCCTGATTGAATTGAATATCCAAGGTCTCCTTTTAATGCTCGTGTCAGCCAGCAGATATACTGGACAGTAATAGAGCTGTTGTAACCCAGTTCATCCCGCATTTGCATAATTGCCTCTTGAGGCGGGGATTCTGTTTCCATCAAATGGACGAGTGCAATTTCAGCAGGGTCGCCCGGAAACATTGCCAGAGACAGGAAAGTTGCGACGCTGACCCCGAAAAGTACGGGAATCAACGTCGCAACTCTAAGAATAGCTGATTTAAAAATAAACACAGAGCTACTGTCTAATTCAGTTCAATTCTTTCAAGATGAAAGCACTGCTCAACAGGATGCATCACGTATCCTTTAACATTAGGGCCTACTGCATCTATGTTGGTATAGTAATTCAGATATGCCATTGGAGCATCTTCAAGCAGGATAGCCTGAATCTTGTCATAGATTTTTTTGCGTTTGTCAGTATCAAATTCGTGGCGTCCCTGAGTTAAAAGTTTATCAACTTCAGGGTTATTGTAATGATATGCTCCCCATCCCGGCTTTACTGTGAGAGTAGAGAAGTAGTCTGCATTCAGATTGTAATCAGGGTCCGAAACAAAAAGCAGATTGCGTCCTACAAGGAACATTCCGAAATCGCCACTATCACGAATCTTTTTGGCTGCATCCGATTGTACAACAACAAGATTAGTCTTGATACCGACTTTCTGAAGTTGGCTCTGCATTACTTCCGCAGTTGGAGGAAGAGTTGCCCTTTCAGTGTAGGTGACGAGTTTAACTTCGAACGGGGTTCCGTTTTTATCGATTATTCCGTCCCCGTCAGTATCTTTCCAGTCAGCTTCAGCAAGAAGCTGTTTTGCTTTTTCCGGTGAATATGGGAAACCTTCAAGCTTCGTGTTTGCCCAGAAAATTACCGGAGGAAACAATGAAACTGCCGGTTCTCCGATACCTTCGAGAACATAATCAACAAGGTCTTGACGGTTAATGGCATAGTTTACCGCGAGTCTTACTTTTTTATCTGTGAAGGGCCCCTTTTCAAGGTTGAATCCGACAATGCGTGTGCGTCCGATAGGCTTGGTCTGAATTTTTTTGCCATAGCTTTTGAGAGAAGCAATTGCTTCAGGTGGCAGGATTTGCGCAATATCAAGCTCTCCTGACTTCATCATGGCTGTGCGGGTCATTGTATCAGGAATACCTTTATAAATTACTTTATCAACCTTTGCTTTCTGCGGTCCCCAATATTCGTCAAACCTTTTGGTAGTTATGGAATCTTTGAGTTTGCATGATTCAAAAGCAAACGGGCCGGTGCCGACAGGCTTGATAACTTTTCCGTTTGCATCAAAGGAAGACGGGGCCAGTGCGGATGCTTCACCTTTAGAAAGATATGCAGGGAGCGGGGCAAACGGTTTGGATGTTTTGATTTTTAATACAAGGTCATTTTCAGCTGTAATTGATTCAATGGGGATGGACTTCAGGAGAGATCCGACTTTCATGAGTCTCTTCAAGTTATCCACCATTATTGGAGCTGTTAAAAGTGTTCCATCGTGAAATTTTACACCTTTTCTCAGATTGAATGTCCATGTCAGCTTATCGTCAGAAATGGACCATTTTTCAGCTAGAAGCGGTGTGAATTTAAGATTGAAGTCCACTCCTACCATAGATTCAGTTATGCCTATTCTTTGAAAAACGTAGCCGGACTTGTGGACATCCAATGTTTTTGGGCCCCACGGAGAACCGACTCTAAGCGTTCCTCCATCAGCATACGCCGATGCGGCAATTAAGATTAGTAGAGCTGTAAGTAAAATTGATTTTAAATTAATACATTTCATCTGGGCTATCTCCTTAAAAAATTGCTTTGACAGTGACACGATATTTAAATTAATAAAATTTATCAAGCAATAAGTCTTTATTTTTATATACTTAATTAAAGGGAGCAAGAACCGATGAACGAAGTCAAGTTACAGGATGTCGATTGGGTTAAAGAGTGGCGTGAAAATATGAGCCAAATGAATGAAATCAGTAGTGTTGATTACTGGAATGGTCGCGCTGATGACTATGACGATTTTATCTGCACTTCAGAATTTTCTTATGGATATGAAATTGTCAGGATACTTGAAGATAATAAAGTTCTCGGGCCGGATTTATCCGTGCTTGAAATTGCATCCGGTGTCGGGGCCGTTACAATTCCGCTTGCACGAAAAGCTTTGAAAGTAACCGGTATTGAGCCTGCTCAGGAAATGGCTGCAAGGCTGGCGAAAAACTCCAAAGCGGCTGGAGTTGATAATATTGAAGTGAAACTTATGACCGGGCAGGAGTACGCAGAAGGTGTCCAGTCATCAGATCACGGGTTGAGTCTTTTATGTCATGCTTCATGGCAGTTTCCTGAGATAGCCGAGATTGCATCGATGATGGAGAACGGGAGCAGTGAATGGTGCTGTATTTGCGACACTGCGCTTGATCGTGATTCGGAAAGTGCCAAATTACAGAAAGAATTAGGTGTTGTTTCAAGTTCATTTGATCGGGTGGAAGGTCTTTATAACGGCCTTAAGGTTTTAGAGCGAAAGCCTAAAATAAAATCCTTTGATTATACTATGAGAAGATCTGTTGATTCAGCATACAGTATGCTCACCAAAGTTTTATCTAAGCAGCGGGTTCCCACTGAGAGCGATGTTAAATTGATTAATGATCATATCGAACGGCATTCTGAAGATGGTGTTTACAATGAACCGGGTAAGATGAGTGTGATTTGGTGGCGCAAGGAATAGGGTTTTAAAGTAGAGACTTTACAAAATAGCTATTATGCCGTTTCTTAATAATTATATGCTGCGTGTAACGTAATTTATTTTATATAGGAGCCATTTAATTAATGAAATATATTATTGAAGAAATTCAACAAGTTCATGATAGTGATGTTTGCCGAATCATCAAAAAAGTTGGTGCAGAGTATGGCGCCATTGGTGATGGTTTTGGTCCTTCAGATCCAGAAGTATCCTCAATGAGCAAGTATTATAAGGATGAGAACAAAAGTGTTTATTTAGTTGCTACCATTGAGGGAACTGTTGTGGGAGGCAGTGGACTTGCACCATTTAACAATAGTCCCGACGTGTGTGAACTACGCAAATTATTTTTACTGCCGGAAAGCCGCGGGTTAGGTATTGGTAAAGATTTGATGCAGAGGTGTCTAAATTTTGCCCGTTCCAAAGGCTACAAGCAATGTTATTTAGACACATTATCTAGTATGAAATCAGCAATAGTACTTTATGAAAAACTTGGTTTTACACATTTGGAGAAACCTCTGGATGGCACCATTCATGGAGGCTGTGATATCTGGATGTTAAAAGAACTGTGAATCCTTCCCAAAACAAAGATACCCCCTTTGCTATTCTTCTGAATAACAAGGGGGGTATTTAATATTGTAATTCTTCTTTATTGTTCGCGACCGATTTCTTTTCCATTTTTAAAGGTGGGGTATGTCCATCCTCCGGGCAGGTTCGCTTTGGGGGCTATGAGCGGTGTGTATAAATCCGGGCGTCTATCCCTGAGGTAATTGTACTTGGGCGCAGGGTGGGTCATGCCGTAGTATTCTGGGATACAATCCGATATCAACAGGGTGTCCTGCTGGTGTTTCGCTCCGATGATCACATCTCCGTGGGGACCGATAATGATGCTGTTGCCGCGATAATGCCATTCATCATTTCCGCGTTTTTCATAGCCTGCGCGGTTGGCGTAAGCGAAAAATACGTTATTGGCGTAAGCATATGCGGGAAGCATCACAGTGGAAATGTCGGGGTAGGGAACTGCACTTCGTTTGCCGTTGGGCAGTCTGTAGTAGCAATCTGCGGCAGTGGGCCCGACAATGAGCTTGGCGCCATTGAGAGCAAGGATCCGCGAGAGTTCCGGGAATTCATTTTCATAGCAATTCAGCACGCCCACGGGAAAACCGAAGGTTTTAAATACTGGCGGAGGTTCACTGCCGAAGGACCAGTTGTCACGTTCCTGTTGTCCGTATAAGTGCGTTTTTTTGTAACTGGTCACCAATTCGCCTTTTTCATTGATCACTGCGATGGAATCGAAATATAGAAATCCGTTTTTGGTTTTGACCTTCTCGGCGTATGGGACGAGCATCGCCATATTCAACTTGGCGGCTATTTTTTTGGCTCTGGTGATGCTGGGGCCATCGGATAACTCTGCCACCTTTTTTGCTTCATCCGGGCTCAGAGTATAACCGGTCACGTAGAGTTCTGGAAAGGCCAGAAGCTGAACTCCTTGAGCTTTAGCCATCTGTGCAACCTTTTCCAGCCGATTCATATTCTTGAGACTTGCGCCGGGGCCATAGTCGGCCTGAGCCTGATAAATGCCCAGTCGGAGTCCCTTACCTTTAGGCGGCAGGGTTTGATAGACCGAACTTTGAACCATCAGCTTGCGATAGCCGTCCAATACGGTCTGGTCATAATCCGGGGTGCAGCAATCCGGAGTGGGGGCACCGGCAAACGCTACGATCGGCAACAGCATACATAATAATAAGGCGATAAGAGTCTTCATGGGGTCGTCTCCATCGTTATTGGGGGACGGGAGATTTGCCTGTCCTCCAGAGAATATACAGATTCTCTTATTATATGCACTTTAATCGAGCTGTTTGTCCAGCCTTCCATTGTTAAGGAAACTAATCATGTGGTTGGCACATGGCTTGAGCCGTCGTCGATTATTTGAGACAGGGTTTCGGCTACGGACAGATTTGGGATGCCGAAAGACTTATTTTTTCACCCAGCCCCGAGATTCCATACAAGCATTATAAGTACTCGTTGCTTTGTGATTTTCTGAAAATTTAACACGATCACTTGTTAACATTCTAGATCCATTGTCATTCTTTGGTCCGATAGGATGTTGCTGTGCGGTCCTTTTAGTACAAAATGTCCTGTCTTCTTTATACCTTTTTTTTGCCATCTCCGGGTCAGTAATGTTGTGGTTATGCCACGAGGAACAGCCGCCGAGAATTGTCAGCAATGCTGCAAATATAATAAATTTTTTCATATTTAAGCTCCGTTAGGAAAGGTAAAAAGACCTAGTTATCAATTACGAGAACTAGGTCTTTTCGTTTTTGCTAAAATCAAAGGAAATAGCTGATACGGATTATTTCTCAGCAGGGAGAGTAAAAAGTTTCTGCAAATAGTTAGTAAATCCCATATTTACACCCTGACCGCATTGGGCAAAGGGACAGCCCAGTTCGTATGGTACTTCGATAGGCTCTGGAGCTCCGGAATATATTACAGCATTCTGCTGATTTTTATTTTGTTTAACGAAAAGTTCCACGACTAAATAGCATGCATTAGGACTGTTTTTTGCCCGTTCAATTCTAGGAGACCATTTGTTGACTACTACTGGGTAATTTCTAAATGAAGGGCCGTACGATAAGTCATTTGAAAATCCGACTTGTTGTGATGCTTTGTGAGCAAGCGCCTTAGGTGAAATAGAACCGATGCGAGCCTCAATTAGATAGTCAACTTCGCCATACGGTTGATATTTGTAGCCCATACCGGCTAAAGTTTTAATTGCGTTTTGCACAATAGGTAGAACACCTGTCTTTACAAGTTCCGGGTTGCCGTTTCCTTTTAACTGAAAAAGAACAACTTTTACGTTAAAAGTTCCAAGGGCAGGAGAGAACGCAGACATCGGTGCAGGGGGAGTAATTGTGCGAGTGGAGCAGCCGCCCATGCAAATTATAATAAACAGTGCCAAAAATTTAATCACAGTGAAATTTTTACGCATAATGATCCATTTGTTGTTCAAGTTTAAGTTAAAGTAATCGATTAAGTTTTATGACATTATATAGATACTGGCAATGAAGATATTATATTTTTGCATTATATTGATCTAGTTTAATGGTAAATCACCGAGCATCTTTATTAACCTGATAGTGTGTTCCAAATTGCTACGCGGTGACCAATTAAAATAGTTATTGTGGCAGTATTTTGTTTATTATTAAGAAAATTTACAATTTAATTGGAACGCAGGTTGATTCCACTTCTTATGGTTCCATTACGTTATTGATCAGCAGTTACGAGAGTTCTTGTACTAATTATGAAAATGAAATTTACGATGAAAGCGCATGGCTTGATTTGCTTGAAACGAGTTTGACTCGCAAATATGCCGCGCTGGATGAAATGTTATCATATTATTCAAATATTGAAAGTCAGCTTGAAACTTCACTTGCAAGTTTAGAATAATACTATTGCCACCCAGTTCTTTATGGAATGGTGAAGGAGGGCGTAGTACAGGTTGTCAGCTGTCTGGATTAGTCTACTGAAAGTCCACGCTGTGTATATCGTCACCCATAGTAACGTTGGCTACGACTTTAGGAGTTTGACTTATGATTTTACCTCGACGAATAACGTAGAGCCTCGTTGGGTGAAGGCGCATAGCTTCCATCTTTGAAGTGGCTTGAAGCACCACTATGTCGGCGTTGCAACCGGAGGAGAGTCCGTATCCTTCAAGATTAAGAGTTTTGGCGCCATTGATCGTTATGGCATCAAAGAGAGATTCCTGCTGGTTTACGCCTGTCATGTGCAGAGCGTGAGTTCCCATATGCGCGACTTCAAGCATATCATGGGTTCCCATGGGATACCACGGGTCCATAACATCATCATGTCCAAGTGATACGTTGATACCCTGAGCCATGAGTTCGGGAACACGCATTAGCCCGCGCCGTTTAGGGTAGGTATCGTGTCGTCCTTGAAGATTCATGTTTACCAGCGGATTGCACACACAGTTCATTTGCGCCTCAGCCATGAGGGGCAGAAGTTTTGAAACATAATAATTATCCATAGAATGCATACTGGTCAAGTGAGAGCCCGTGACACGCCCCTGCAAACCGAGCCGCTGAGTCTGGTAAGTCAGCGTTTCAATATGGCGAGAATGAGGATCGTCTGATTCATCACAATGCATGTCCACCATCAGACCGCGCTTTGCCGCTATCTCACAGAGCAACTCTATTGATTTACGACCATCGTCCATAGTTCGTTCAAAATGCGGAATGCCGCCTACCACGTCCACCCCTTTGTCCAAAGCTCTTTGTATAAGGGGTAGTCCTTCATTACAGCGAAGTACTCCGTCTTGTGGAAAAGCTACAAGCTGGATATCAATGAACTCTTTCATTTCTTCACGGACTTCGAGCAAAACATCTACAGCCATGAGAGTCGGGTCCGTTGTGTCTACATGTGATCTGATGGCAAGATTTCCTTTCGCAATGGACCAAGTAATTAGCTTGAGGGCTCGTTTCTTAAGCCCTTCGGGCGTCAAATTGGGTTTAAGTTCTCCCCAAATTTTGATTCCTTCCAGCAGAGTGCCTGACTGGTTCAGACGAGGCATGCCCATGGAAAGCGTGGCGTCCATGTGAAAATGTGAATCCACGAAAGGAGATGTAACGAATTGTCCTTCTGCGTCAATAAATTCAATGGCCTCCGCTTTAATTGCTGCGGAAATTTCAACAATTTTTCCATCATTGCAACCGATGTCAACAAGATTTTTTTGTCCATCGATAGTGGCGTTTTTGACGATAAGGTCGAGCATGAGATTTCCTTAGTTGTTTGTTTATTGAATATTCGTATAAAAAAGTTTTCTATTTGATCTTATTCAACCGTATTTTATTGTCGATGATCAACATGCCCTTCACCAATTTCCACTTCATGGATGTTGGCGGAGCACCCACTGGATTCCAGATCATAGTGTCGCCATTGAACGTATACGTCCCTTTCTGGGCGGCTATTGTCGCTTTCATGGTCCCTTTGGGAAATTGCTTTAGAATTTCCGGCGTTAACTTCGAATTAAAATTGAAGTTTCCGTTCTTGTTCAAAGCTACGGTGTAGATGGCCTGCGGAAGTCCGTCCTGAAAGCCCCTCCAAGTACCGATAAGCGCATCCACGATGACACTCTCCCGGACGATGGGGGAGGCGGGTTTGACCCCTTGTGATTTGAGTAGTTTTGCGCTGTCCTTGTTGCCCGCACGATTGGCGTAGCTCATGACCGTTTCGCCAGCGCCATTCTTCATTTGAGCATCCGCACCCTTGTCCAAGAGTAGTTTGACAAGCTTTTCATTGCCCGCGCCGGCCGCAAGCATCAACGCTGTCTCGTCCTTATCGTTCACAATGTCGAGCTTTGCGTCTTTGCTGATCAATAAGGCTGCCCGCTCGTACCCTTGCGATGTGTTGGATTGCTGAGCTGCGCTCATAAGCGCGGTATTTCCGTTTCCGGCCTGAAAATCAACGTTGCCTTTGCCGGACAAGAGGGCCTTGATGATCGCAAGGTTGGCTTTGTGCTTGAAAGGATCAGGATTCGAAGCGGCTTTTATCAGCGGGGTAACAAGAATGTTGGCGGTTGATTTCGTATTAATATCCGCGCCAGCATTGACGAGCACCCTCACCATGTCCGCATCTGAATGAATCACGGCGACGATGAGCGGCGTGGACCCGGTTTTATCTACAAGTTCAAGTTTAGCGTTGTGCTCGATCAGGCATTTTGCCATGTCGATATGATTCGCGCTTGCGGCCACATGTAACGGAGTTCTACCCGTGTCCAGACTCTTCAAATTGATGGAGGCACCATTTTTCAGCAGGAGATTCGCGCAATCCACAAAGCCAAAACGTGCTGTAAGATGCAGCGCGGCACATCCTCCATTGTTATTCACAATCTTCTGCAAGTCTAACTTCGGATTTAAGGTCAGAAAATTTTGTATGAAATTGAACACGGTTTTTGCATTATCGTCACCAAGCAGTAAAATGGCATCCATGAGTGGGGTAATTCCACTATGGTTGACATGGTTGATGTCCGCACCGTTGGCAAAGAGGTAATCAAGCACTTCACGATTCTTGTGAAGAAACGTAGTTACGAGTACGGACGAACCATGATTGTCCGCAATGTTGATCTTCGCACCATGTTCGTGCAGAAACTTTAAAGTCTCAAGGTCTTCGCATTCGGAAATAAACCAAAGTGCAGTTTGGCCATTCTTAGTCTGCGCGTGGATATTAAGCCCCGCTCCTTGGGTGACAAGCACCTTGATTACGTCGGCATGATCCCGTTGCGCGGCTTTTATGAGTGCGGTATTACCCCGCGATTCAGGGGTGCTGTCCGTCCGGTCCTTCTCGTTTGGTTTGGCACCTTTCTGCAACAAGATACTGACCATCTCCGCCTGTCCCATGTGCGATGCAAGGATGAGCGGCGTACGCTCCCATTCGCCCCAAGCGTCATAACTCACACTGCGCTGGTTTACGTTCACTCTGGGAGACTGCAAGATCAGCTTTGTAATATCTGTATTCTCGTTTCGTAGAGCCCAGCACAGCATGGAATCGCGGTCATAGATGGCGTTCACATCTGCTCCGAGCTGAATGGCAGCTTTAGCCTTGGCGAAATCGTTTTGGTTGATGGCTCTATACAGAGGTGGCCGAGTATCTTTATTCCCTTTTGCGAAAAGCGGAGTTGCCGCACACAATATAGATAACATTATCACCGATATCTGAAACACATTCACATTTCTCACAGGTCACTCCGTAATATTCAGATTGGTGCTTAATCGCTTTCGTTCGTTTGCCGTTTTTCATAGCCTTCATATAATTGTATATAGTCTCTCCACCTCTATAAGACAACAGAATCCACAAGCCGATCTTTACTTAATGCTTTGCAATATATTCCGGTATTCTTGCATGGTTCTTGGCATTGTGTTTGAATGGGAACTACAAAGGAGGGGTGGAAAATATGGAGCAAGACGCCATGGACTACGAAAAAGATTTACTGATCAAGCTAAAGGTCGACAATCCGGGCAGGGAAATTTTTCCCCTTCCAGAATGTAATTGGGGACACAGCGTGACGCCAGCTTCCGATGAGAATCCTACGAAAACCGGCAATGGACTTAAGGTTCTGATTATCGGTAGTTGGACCTTGGGCATGCTGGCTTTCGATGCGGTCAGGGAATTGGAGCGCGAGCGACCGGACAAGGTGAACATCGTCGGATTCGTGACCGACGACCCGCTTGATCCGAATGCCCGGATATCTGAGCATAAGCGGTTTTGGAATTACTACGCCAAGCATCGTCAGGAACTCTATGAATTTCATATTTTGGAAGAGGCGTTACGTTTCGGCGTGCCTTGTTTTACTGGCGAGGTGAAGAGCGATGTGTTTCGTTCCCTGCTAGCCAAATGGAAGCCCGAAGCTGTCGTAGTCGCGGGATTCGGTCAGCTCATAGACACCCCCATCATACAGTATCCTGACTACGGTATTTACAATGTTCATCCCGCAGACTTGCGAAACGGATATGGGGCTGGACCGGACCCGTGGGGGGATTTGGTGACGCGGCGAGCACAAACCATGAGGGTTTCCATCCACCAAGTGAGCGAGGAAATCGATGCCGGGTCGGTGGTCGGAGTTTCTCCGTCCGTCAATGTCCGTCTCGCAGAAGGAGAGTGTACGGACGATGTGCGTCTGATCGGGGAAAAAACATTCATGCCGGTTAAAGCGATGGTAGAGGAACTTGTGCGGAGGCTTTGCAGTAACTGGGAGTCCGACTGTCCTTGCACCATTAATCGTATGGACCTCGAGTCCTGTTTTTCATTGCCTGAGAAGGAAGCCCTAATGCGGCCTATCGATCCTGAGAAGCGGGGCACTCTTTTACCCCTTTCTCCTCTCTGCGTCCGAGATACTGTTTAAAGCTATTCTTCCCGCGTTAGCAATGCGGCCACGAGAGCAACAACAGCGCAAGCGAAGTAAGCTTGAAAAAGCGTAGCGTAATGTTCTGATGTGCCTGTTAAAACCGTATGGCCCTGTGTTTCAAGGAGCCATCCTCCCGCTTGTTGCATGACAGCTCCCCCAGCCAGAAAGAAGAAGTTGGCGAGGCCTGTTGCCGTTGGGGCAAGATCGTCCGCAAAGGCATTGCGGACCAAGGTCAGAGGCAGGGGCGCGGCGGCCATAGTGGTCATTCCCAATAGTCCAAACCAAACAAAAAGCCCGGTCGGCGTCATTGGATTGCCAAAAGCGGTTTCGGCCGTCAGCAATACTAGGCCGAACGCGGCAAGAACAAGTACTTTCTTACGGGATTTCAGAACCCGCTCCGCAAGGAAACCGAGGAGCGGCCCACCTAGGATCATACCTAGAGCGAGCTTGGACAAGACGTGTCCGGTCCGAATTTTGTCGAACCCGTGAGCGTGCATAAGCCAAGGGCCTCCCCAGAGTCCACCAAAGGAAATGAACACCCCCAAAGCCATAAATGCCCAGATAACAGGCGGCCAGAATGCGGAAGTGGACAGCACTTTCAAAGTCCGAGCGGAACTGGAACTCTCCTTGAGAGGTTTCAACCGTTCGGGTTCAAATATTTGGGGGCGGTCACGCACGATGAGCCAAGCGAAGGCGACAAGACACAGGGATAGCCCTCCAACAATCATGAAGCTGCCACGCCAGCCAAGGACATGATCGAGATGACTAAGGGGGGCGGCTCCGGCGTATACTCCGAGCCCCGCTACGGCGATAAGCAAGCCAACCATGGTGGTGAATTCTTCTTGCTTGAACCAAGCCGACAAAATTTCGAGCACTGGCACTAATACCATGGCCGCGCCAACTCCGACAAGAAAACGACATCCGAGAGCCATCGGCAGGTTGGTGGCAAAGGAGAAACCGACCGCTCCGATGCCCGCCAGTCCGAAGAAAATGCAAAGGGTCCTACGGGGGCCTAGTCTTTTTGTAATCGGCCCGGCCACGAGCTGGAGCAGTGCGTATGGGAAAAAAAAGGCCGCGCCTAACAATCCAAAGGAAGAACCCTTGAGATTAAGGTCACGCATCAGGTCCAGAGCGAGCACAGCCGGGGCTTGGCGCTGGAAGTACACGAGCAGGTAGATAAACGAGACCACGGCAAAGATAGTCCAGCGGCGGTGGCTCGATGAAGGAGGGGGACTATCGGAATGCAAGGGAAGGAATTTACTCATAATTTTAAATAAATTATCATGCTCTGTCTGTCCATGTAAATCGTCCTGGATGCTGTGCTGTTTTAAATTTGTCTCGCCAGTGATAAATGATATACCTTTTCTTGCAGATCTATTTAAAAAAACGTAAAGGCTTTAGTAATAAAATTATGTTTTTACTTTATAAGGTACGGTTATGTTTATCTATCACCAATGTCGATTTGTCATATTCACTTGTGTTTTAATTCTTTTGCTGAGTTTTCAACAAGTGCAGGCCAAGGATAAACTTGTTGTCGTTATTGATAGCAACTACGCACCTATGTCCCTTCTTACACCTGCGGGTGATCCCGCTGGTATTCTTGTTGAAATGTGGAGGATCTGGGGAGAGCAGACCGACACAGAAGTTAACTTCGTTGCTGGGACTTGGGAAGAGACTTTGAATATGGTCAAGACCGGAAAGGCAGATGTTCATTCGGGATTATTTAGAAATGATCAACGGGCCGCATGGCTGGATTTTTCAGACACCTTACACTCAATTAAAAGCGCATTTTATCAGAATACAAATTCTCAACCATTTTCAATGGATAAATTGGACGGTAAAAAGTTTGGCGTGGTAGCTGGAACTTATCAGGCTGCTTATTTGCGGGAGAAATTTCCTGACATTTCGATTATTGAAAATGACGATCATGATGCTTTAATAACAGAACTTATTGCAGGTAAGGTTGATGTTATCTTTGACGAAGTTACTACTGTTTCAAGGATATTAACCCGAATGGGATGCGATGGACTTGTTAGCCGTATACCGGATTCTACGACAGCTAACACAGTACATGCAGGTGTGTTGAAAGGAAACACAGAATTATTAAATCGCATCAACAATGGTTTTAGACATATTAAACAAGATAAGCTTTCATTAATTGATAAACGTTGGATAAAAAACCCTGAAGATCGTTTTTATCAGAAGAATAAAGCTGGGTTCGAAGTTGTGCTTACCGACGAAGAAAAGTCTTATATTCAGAAACATCCTTCATTATCTTTGACCTCAACTCCAAACTGGCCTCCATTTGAAATGAAGCAGGATGATTGTTCCTATGCCGGTATCGCAGCGGATTTTACTCGTGTCGCTGCGGGCAAGGTCGGGCTCGATATAAATCCTGTTTTTGATACAAACTGGCAAGCTCATATGGAGAAGCTGAAAACAGGAAAATTGGATGCAGCTCCGGGATTGAATGAAACTCCAAAGCGTCTTAAGGATTTTGTTTTCACTAAGCCATACATAGAATATTATTCCGCCATATTCACTACGGCGGATCGTGAGGATGTCTTTTCGCCTGAAGATCTGGCAGGAAAAACGGTAGCTTTGGAAGAGGGATATGCCATTGCACGAAATCTGCCCACTGATCGCCCGGATATTAAGATGTTGCTTGTTAAGAGCACACAAGCTGCTTTGGAAGCTGTAACAACAGGAAAGGCTGATGCGTACATTGGTAATCAGGTTGTAGCTTCTTATCTTATCAAAAAATTTACCTTGCCCAATCTAAAACTTGTTAGCCTCTGGCGTACTGATCTTCCCGGTCAGCTTCGTATTGCCGTGGATAAAGATAATCCCGTATTAAAAAATATTCTCCAAAAAGGACTTGACGCTATAACCAAGGAAGAAAGGGAAGCTATTCTCGCAACCTATCTTGATGCTTCAGGTTTTCAGCAAAAAGTTTTTTCGCTTACCAAAGAACAATGGGCATGGCTTAAATCCCATCCTCAAATCAAGCTTGGAATAGATCCTCAAAGTGCGCCCTTTGAGTTCCTTGATGAAAACGGCAAGATGCAGGGGATTGCGTCGGAATATATTGCATTCATTCAGGATAAGTTGAAAGTGGATATGACTCCAGTTGATGGTTTGAACTGGAATGAAGTTCTGCAATATGCCAAGGAAGGGCGTTTGGATATTCTGCCGTCGATTGCGCGGACTCCTGCCAGAGAAAAATTTCTACTTTTTACAGAGCCTTATATTGAATTTCCGATCGTTATTTTTTCTTCTAAAGAAGCCCCTTTGATAAGTAAGCTGGATGACATTGTACATGGCAGAATTGCTGTAGTTGAAGGGTATGCCGCCCATGAATATATAACTTCGGATCATCCTGATTTTGAGCTTGTTCTCTTTCCTACAGTCCCTGAGGCAATCACAGCACTTACTCTCGGTAAAGTTGACTGGTTTATCAATGACTTGGCTACCAGTAGTTACGTTATTGAGCAGAAGGGAATAACCAATTTGAAAGTGGCAGCCGCAACTGAATATGTTATGCCCCTATCAATGGCTGTTCGTAAGGATTGCCCTGAATTACTTGAGATTGTTAACAAGGCTTTAAGTGTTCTTTCAGATGAAGAGGCTGAAGAGATCAAGGGCAAATGGCTAGCTCTAAAGTTCGAGCACGGCTTGGATATGTATACCGTTATGACATGGGCATTACCCATTACTGGCGGCGGTCTTTTGATCATAGGCCTGATCGTGTTTTGGAACAGAAAGCTCGGAAGTGAAATTTCGGAAAGGAAAAAAGCGCAATCAGAACTGGCTGAAACTTTAAGCTCTCTTGATAAAAAGAATACAATGCTTGAAGGATTGTCTACAAAGCTCGCTAAATACCTGTCTCCACAGGTGTATGATTCAATTTTTTCGGGTAATCGTGATGTGGTTTTATCCACAGAGCGTAAGAAACTTACGGTCTTTTTCTCCGATATAAAAGATTTCACCCAGACCACAGACGATATGCAGCCGGAAGACCTTACCGCCTTGCTCAACCATTATTTCACAGAGATGTCTGCCATCGCACTTGAATATGGTGCTACCATTGATAAATTTATTGGTGACGCCATGCTTATGTTCTTTGGCGATCCTGAATCAAAGGGTGTAAAAGAAGACGCCGAACTTTGCGTGCGTATGGCTATCACAATGCAAAAGAGAATGGTTGAGCTTGAAAAAGAGTGGAAAAGTATGGGATTTGATAAACCGTTTAAGATGCGGGTGGGTATTAATACTGGATATTGCAATGTTGGTAATTTCGGTTCTGAATCGCGCATGGATTATACTATTATCGGAGGTGAAGTTAACCTCGCAGCCCGTCTTGAAGGGCAGGCCGATTCTGGCGGCGTGCTTATGTCCTCAGAAACATATAGTTTAGTCAAAGACATAGTAAACGTTGAAGAGCGCAAGCCAATAGATGTTAAAGGTATTCGTCGAACTATCCAGCCTTATGCTGTCCTTTCAATCTGCGGAGAGGATGAATCCTGTGTCGATTCTGGCAATGTTATCAGCTATAAAGAGCAGGGCGTTGATCTTTCCATAGACCTTAACCTGCTATCCCAAGAAAAGCGGAAGAATCTTTCACAGCGTTTAAATGAAATAGCTTTGTCTTTGAAGGATTCTTGAACTTTCGAATCTGTAATTCTTTCGTTTAATTTAAAATAATTAAATATCTAACCTAATGTTATGCCTTTTATTTTACAAGCTCCTCCAATTTGCCGAAGAGGCTTTTTGTTAATCCTTTACATTAACTTTTAAATATCCTTCCGATTATTTCGCCGCTGTAGTAGATTAATAGATGTATACGTATCTTTATAAGACGGAATCGTAGTGATCCTGTTTGCTTTTTCTACAGTGAAGTTATTTCGCCTAATGAAAACAAATCGGCCTTAAAAATGTTTTGGAAGCTCTGCCCTGAACAGGTTAATTTTAAAGGAGTTCTGCCCATGTTAAGAATAGTACAGTCCATTCTTCTGTCCGTGCTTATATTGGCAGTTTTCATGTTTTTACCCGGGTGCAGGAAAAACATTCCCCAGACAGCTACTTCGGTTGTAGAAAAAGTGGAAAAAGATCCAAATTTTATTGAAATATCGGACAAGACAGAAGCTTTTTACAAAGGTTTTTTTCAAGTTGTCGGACGTGGATCAGGAGAGAATAAAGCTATGGCGTTGCTGGCTGCCCGTTCCGTTGCACAGGCCCGGCTGGTGGAGATAATAAACGGCGTTGAAGTTGAACGGCAGACTCTTGTGGAAAAGGGAAGAATCAAGAGCGACCAACTGCGCTTGAAAAGCAGCGGAGTGATTCGTTTTGCTTCTGTCTGTGGTGAACGATATAATCCAGCGGAAAATACTGCGGAAGTGTGTATGCGCCTAGCGTTGCGCACTGGTAATTTAGAGGATATTGTGGAGTTTTTAATCGATAATGTTGAGTGATGGGTTGCTGCGTTTCAGCTACGGGCAAAGCCCTTCCTTGCGGGCGATACCGAGCAACTTGCAGTCTCCCAGTTCACAGGCCCGGCGGGCATCTCTGCAGCCTGGTACACTTTGTCCTGAGAGAAGGTAGGCCAGTCCGCGACGATGGAAGGCATCCACATAATCAGGATTGATTATAATTGCCCTGTTAAAATCCTGAATTGCCTGCTGATACTGATCAAGGTTGGAATAAGCGATTCCTCGGTTTAAGAAAGCCTGCGTATATTTTGGGTCGATTTCGATAGCACGGCTGTACCCTTCAATTGCCCGCTGATATTGCTTTAGCACAGCATATACATGTCCGCGATTATGATGGGCTTTCGCATAATCAGGATTCAGTTCGATGGCCTTGGTTAAACTCTCTATTGCCTGTTGATATAGCCCCATATTGTAATAGACGAGACCTAAATTATAATAGGCTGAGACATACTTGGGATCAATTTTTAGAACGCGGTTGTAATCATCTACAGACTGTCGATATTTCCCCATATGCATATACACACTTCCGCGATTGCTATAGGCGATCACATCCCGTGGATTAATCGCCAAAGCCCGGGTATAATCATCTATCGCACGCTGAGGCTGGCCGAGATAATCATATTCAAGGCCGCGATTGGTAAAAGCCTTATAATAGTCTGGGTCCAGCTGAATAGCCCGGTTATAGTCATCAATGGCTTGCTCATGCTGTCCGAGATTAGAATAAATTTTCCCCCGGTTATAATAGGCGTAAGAATAATCCGGAGCTATCTCAATGGATTTGGTATAATCTTCAATGGAACGTTGATGCTGCCCGAGCTTGGCATAAGCATGCCCGCGATTTAAATATGAACCGGGATCATCAGGATCGAGCTTAACAGCATGGTTTAAATCTTTTAGTGCTAGGTCGAATTGCCCAAGGTTAATATAGACAGTACCCCGGTTGTAATAAGCTGCGGCATAGTCCTGATCGAGTTCAATTGCCCGGCTGAGATTTTTGACAGCACGTTGGAACTGCTCCATTCCTCCATAAGCCACTCCGCGATTTGTATAAGCTATGGCATTATCGGGATCTAGTTCAATAGCCTGACTGAAATACGCAATAGCTTTATACGGATCGGAGTACTTACCATCATTCCATAATGCTGATCCCTTTAAAATCCAGCCTTCCGCCTCCAAAGCCTTTCCGGCTTTGGCAAAATCACGCTTCATGGCCTGCTTTTCTTCGGGGCTTTTCTTAAGTTTGTTGTTTGTTTTTTCCAGCTCATCAATCTTAGCCAACAAGCTTTGGTTCTGTTCCTGAACTTTCTTATATTTTGTCAAGAGTTCACGGTCATTGAGAAGCTTCTTCACCCGCTCCCTAAGGGCGGAAGGATCAACCACGATCTTGACCACGGCCTCCATGCAGAAGACATTGCCATCCATGAACTGCCGCTCGCTGATCACCTCGGTCTTAAGCACTCCCACAGCCAGTGCCATGATTTCATTCTGCTCAAGCTTGCCTTCTTTAACCAAAGTCATGGTTTCAAGGTAGGTTCCGGCCTCCTCCAGAGCATCCCGCTTGGCCCGGCCGACGGCAAACTTCCGCGCCTCATCAGGTGAAATCTGACCTGTCACATGCTGGCGCACGGTCTTTTCGACCACGGATTTACCGTTGCTTACGATTGCGGATTCGTCAGACTTTTCAACAATAGATTCAACGGGTTCTTTAACGGTTGTTTTAGTTTGCTCCATGCCGACGGCGGTATCATTCTTTTTTTCACCTACGACTGGCCCGCTTTGATGCGGAGCACCACATCCCAAAAGCAAAGACAGGACAAAGATCAACAGGACTGATCGTAATATGTTTAATTTCATGACCGCATCCTCCGGTAATTCACTGCGCCTATAAAACAAAGAGTTCTAACTACTCTAACAATAAATGAGCACGGGAGAAATAACAAAATGAAATCAAATAATAAGTCCTGTTTTTCCTTGCAATGACTTGGCTGCACCTTCAAAATTTATGACCAATTGTTGCCTTGAACTTCTAATTAAAAACACGTGCTTTTCTCGCACTTGGATGCTACTTTTCTACGGCTTCAAAAACATATCTAGGTATCAACGATAGCAGTTGGGAAAAATCTGAAACATGAGGGTTTATGATATATATAATCAATCACAGGCGTTTGTTCTGTTGGAGCGTATTTTGTACGTTAATTATAGTGATGCTGATCGGTTGCGTGTCACGGGGCGAAAAAGACATGAATAAAGAGCAAGCATACATAGACAAGATTTTAACTGAACCTGCATATGATAGCGAAGGGTTTGTCGATTACACTTATGAAGGTCATACCTATAAATTATGGTACGGCAGAATTGGTTCCGGCAGCGCACCACCTGCATTGGTTCTGCACGGCGGCCCTGGAGGTAATCATCACAATCTCGTAGCGTTTCAGGCGTTGAGCGATGAACGTCCTGTAATCTTCTACGATCAACTTGGATGCGGAAACTCAGAACGTCCGGATAATCCGGCCTTGTGGAATGCGGAACGATATTTTGATGAGGTGAAAGCGGTTCGGGATGGTCTGGGCTTGAAGAAATATCATTTGATTGGTCATTCATGGGGAACCGCTCAGGCTGTTGGATTTGCCGCCAAACATCCCGCCGGTATATTGTCCATTTCTCTCCATAGCCCAATATTGAGCTTCCCTTATTATATCACTGATGTTGCCCCGGCGCTTAAGCAGGGCTTGATCTGCCTGAATGGAAAAGGCGGACAGGTGATAGATGATTATGAGTTGAGAGGGGTAGGAACAAAGAGCGACTACGACGAAGCTTGCATGGAGTTCACTAAGAAACATGTTACGCACACATGGCCATTACCAGAGGCAATGAAGAAATTGGGTGCTGCACGAAATTCAGCAATTCACGACACTATGGTTGCCGGCGGTTCGGAGTTGAATGTGCTGGGAAATATAAAAACAATCGACGTAACCACGCAACTGTCCAAGTTAAATGTTCCTATCCTTATGACTTGTGGAAGTGACGATTTGTGTACGCCAGCATATACTAAATGGCAGTCTGAATTTGCCAATAATCCACAGTATTACGTCATACAGGGAAGCGCCCACATGACTCCTGTGGACAAGCCATTGGAACTCATCGAGCGGCAACGGGTGTTTTTAAAAGAATTTGGTTCGCGAGTCAGTCATGAGATACGGGAAGCATCCGTTAAGGATAATTAAATTTTATTATGATTGTATTTAGCAGTGTATCTCTTTAATCTCCCCCATAATGTTTTTTTTGTTTGATTAAGGCTGAAATTAACTTTTATTCTGGGGGGCGTGAGCTATGAAAAACAGTTTCCGTATACTTGCATCTGTCTTTTTATTTATGGTTTTACTTTCCATTTCAACCATATCTACTGCAGCCGCAAAAATATCCATTCCTGACGATTGTCCATGTAAAGGGTCGATTACAAATCTTATTGATGCGTACAATAGTGACAAGGTCTTTAAGGTGCATATTGATGAAGCATTCAAAAATATGCAGCCCGTCCCGGAAGGATACAGGAAAGGTGGAAATCCTTGGATCGGAAAATCTTTTGCCGACCTGATTCCATTTTTTGTGGAGTGGAGTTCATTTCTACCGGAAGCAAAGGGCAGTGAGGATAACGCACTTAAATATATCGAACAGATGGATCTGTTTGCGTATAAAAATCCATTTGGACGGGTGGCTTTTCAAACTTCGCCGGGAGTTGAGATTTTTAACCGTTTTGCGACTGAACGCGGTGAATTTCTATCCAGCAAGGCTTCGATAAAAAAAGTAGCCAAATGGCTCGCTGATCCTCGCATTGAAAAAGAAGAATATGTCCTGCCTGACCCCACAGCTGCTGACGGCGGATTTAAGTCTTACAATGATTTTTTCTCTCGTAAGTTTAAAGATATCAGTAAGGTCCGTCCGCAGACTATGCCGGATCGGGATTATATAATTTCCTCACCGACCGATGCCACTGTGAATTCCATTCCTGCAAAAATTGTAGACGGAACCACTAAGTTTAGGACCAAAGGTACTCAGGAACTGAATATTAAAGAGCTGCTGGAAGGATCACGCTATTGGAAGAAGTTTGTAGGTGGCACGGCTCTGTCTTGTGTCCTGATGCCTAATACTTACCATTATTACCATGCTCCAGTCGGCGGTCAGGTTCTTGAAACCCGCCTTGTGGATGGAGCATTGATTGGTATGGAAGAGTTTGTTAAATTCGCTCCGGCTCATGGCAATGTAGGTGCTCCCGGAGCAAGTTTCGGTGCCTTTGAAAGCTATGCGCGCGGTTATTTTATCATTGATACCGGAAAATACGGTCTGGTAGGAGTTATTCCGGTAGGGCTCAGCACTGTTGGGTCAGTTGTGTTCGAAGACAAGTTTCTCAAAGCGGACGGTCCTGTAGCGATTAAGCGCGGTGATGAACTGGGACATTTCCTTTATGGAGGGTCTCTGGTCATTTTGGTTTTTGAACCCGGACAATATGGTTCCGATGCGATTAAGGTTCGTTTGGGAAATCAGATCGGTATTTTTGATACCAGCTCAAATAAATAGTGTTTGAGAAATTAAAAATAAATAGAATATGCAGGGCCGGAAACAATATTGTTTCCGGCCTTTCTTTTTGAGAAATTCCGCCTATGCGGCCAGAATTTATAATTGGAAAAAGTCAATTGCGTCGAAGATTTATCCCCCCAACTTTTTCACACTGTTTTACATTGACGTTTTACGGCTTTTGAAATGGGGCCTTTTAAAAAATGGTGGAGGCGGGTCTATCGAATTGGTGGTGTAAGATGTCGGGATGGTTTGTTTTTGTTTTGTGTGGGGATTGGGGGGCTCGTGGGGGTACTCAAAGAAGATGATTTTTTATTTTAGAGTTATAAAATTGTCGATCTTCATGGATTTTTTAAATTTGATTGCTTGCATATTATAATGTTGATAAATGTAACCCGTTGTATGGGATGTTAAATACGTATGTTTAAAGTTATATGATTTATTTGTAAAGTTTGTTTATCGTAAGGGAAGGAAATGATTAGAGAAGCTGATTATACGATTAAAGGGTTCTTGTACCAGTTTAATAAATCCCTAGAAGAGATATTATCTAGTAAAAATGGGGAAGAAATTACCATTGAAGGGATCATTGAAGATATTGACGTTGTTTCTGAAGCAGAAATACGCGCAATTCAGTGCAAATATCATGAAACGAAACAGTTTAAACTTTCTGATGTGTACAAACCAATATTACAAATGATGGTCAATTATGTTGAAAATGATAATAAAAAAATAAAATATATTTTATATGCACATTTTGCAGATCAAGTACAAGGCGTTATTAACCTAAGCAAAGATGACTTTAGTAATATTATTTATACACAAAATTTATCTTATATAACAAAATATATTTCAAAGTTGATTCCACCAAAAGATCCCGAAATAGAGAGTTTTCTTTTGAAGCGAAAACGCACTGCGGAAGAAAACAAGAGTATTCGTGTATATTATAGTGAAATTAGTGTTGATGATTTGCCATTTTGCATTAGCGAGTTCACTAATCCTGATTTATTTGAGTTCATAGTAGGGTCAAAGTTTGATGATTTAGTGGTCGTTGTTAAGCAAAAGATGTGTGAAATTGGAGATTTTTCAACAGATGATGTAGAAGATATTTTTTATCCTAACGCAATTCAACGTATTGCTGACACTAGTATAATTCATAATCATCAATTTAGAGTTGTCGAAAAACAATCTTTTATTGATAAATTAAGAAAAAGCAAAAAAACTGCAATTACCAGATGGACTAAAGAGCTATCAACTTACAACTCTTTGTTAAAGAAAAGAAGGAGCCAGTTAAAATCTCATTTACAACAAAATGATAGGGTTCGATATGTAGTGTTTGATGTATCTAGTTTTGAAAAATTTGACTCTGAAATTGTCAGTTTTATGGTTGAATTTGTAAACAAATATAATAGCAAGAAACTGCACAGACAAACTCCATTGTTTGCGTTTGATGTTAGTTCTACTTCTGTGGACCTTAATGATATTTTTCGCAGGCTGTATGCAAAAAAGGTCGAATGTGCATCTGGATACATTGGAGATAAATTTTTTCAAAGTAAGTTTTTAAAGGAACCCAAAAGAATTTCAAAAGATAAATGGGTTGAATTTAAGCTTCGTCTGTGTGTGTTGAGTGATGATACATACAAAGCAATTAATTCAAGAAAATGTGAAGATTTTTATCTTGTCGGATCAGTGAATTCGGAAAAAATAGATTTGTTGGATATTAATGTCGAGCGACTTGAAGTTACAAGTTTTAAAGAGCTTAGATATTTGCTGCATATGAGTTCGGATTTATAAAGAGTACTTTAACGAAAGGAGAAGTAGTGTCTGTAATTGGAATTGTAGTAGAAAGTGCGCCAAGCATAATTATGGTGCAAATGGATGATGATAAAACTTTTGAAAAAAATAAAAATGAAATTCAGATAGGTAAATATATACAGGTAGAAGAGGGAAATCATAATTTTGTAATTTGTGTAATTCAAAATATCAAAATGCACGAAGATAAATATTTAATTAGTTCACAGCCGATCGGTTTGTATTCTGAAGGTAGATTCATGCAGGGCGCAGTGTTGCTTCCTTCTCCTACTGAAAAGGCATATATAATCGATTCTAAAATTTTGAATTCAATATTTAGTAAAGAGGGTGACTATTCGTTTGAGCTCGGTCGATTGGTACAAAATAATGATATTAAACTGCATATAAATGGTAATACTTTTTTTAGTAAACATATTGCTGTAGTTGGTTCTACTGGATCAGGTAAATCCTGTACTGTTGCAAAAATATTGCAAGAAGTAGTTGGTATTTCAAAAAGCAAAAATATACATAAAGATGACCAAAAAAATTCACATATAATTATTTTTGATATTCATTCAGAGTATAGATCGGCTTTTTCAATTCATAATGAAGAAAAATTTAATTTAAACGTACTTGATGACGACAAGCTTAAGCTTCCGTATTGGTTAATGAATTCTGAAGAACTAGAATCCATGTTTATTGAAAGCAATGAACAGAACTCTCACAACCAAGTGTCTCAATTTAAAAAAGCCGTAATATTAAATAAAGAAAAACATAATCCTACATTAAAGAAAATAACTTATGATACTCCAGTGTTTTTTGAAATTACTGAAGTATATAACTATATATTCAATATAAATAATGAAGTTATAAATAAGATTGAAAATGAAGAACAACTTCCAAAACTAAGTGATGAGACTTTAGTTACAGATACAATTAAATATTTTGATGATAAATATAGCTTTATTACGCCTAGTACAGCTAAAGCAACTAAAGCTAGTAATGGTGCTTTTAATGGTGAATTTAATAGATTTTTATCGCGTTTAGATACAAAGATTAATGATAAGAGGCTTTCTTTTTTATTAAATCCTGTAAAAAGTGATGGAACAGCTTATCAAACCGATGATTTTAAGAATTTATTACAACAATTTTTGGGATATCTAGACAAGTCAAATGTAACAATCATTGACTTGAGTGGAGTCCCTTTTGAGGTTTTGAGTATTGCTGTGAGCCTAGTCTCTAGGCTCGTATTTGATTTTGCATTTCATTATTCAAAACTCAAACATACGTCTGATTTGTTGAATGATGTTCCCTTTTTGATTGTATGTGAGGAAGCCCATAACTATATTCCTAAAAGTGGCGGGGCTGAATTTAAGTCTTCAAAAAAATCTATTGAAAGGATCGCAAAAGAAGGTCGTAAATACGGATTAAGTTTAATGGTGGTTAGCCAAAGACCTTCTGAAGTTTCTGATACAATTTTTTCCCAATGTAATAACTTTATAGCACTTAGACTTACTAACATTAATGATCAGAATTATATTAAAGGATTACTTCCTAATAATACTAGCTCTATAACTGATGTGTTGCCAACTTTGTCTGCTGGAGAATGCCTAATTGTGGGCGATTCGACTCCAATGCCTTCAGTCGTTAGAATGGAAATGCCTGATCCTGCACCAAAGTCCGAAAGTATTAAATTTCATAATAAATGGAAAGAATGCTGGTTGGATATTACTTTTGACGAAGTAATTAAACGTTGGAAAAAGGAATAGCAATTTAAGGTTTGCGTAATAATAACGATTCTTTATCACACAATAAAACCGGAACCATCCACATTGGACAGTTCCGGTTTTACTCGTTTAAATTCTTTTAAATCAAACACACAAAAGAAGCTCTTCGCAGGTCCTCATTTTTCTATCAATTCGGGTAACAAGCTTATCATCCTTTGTAGTTTCAAGGCCTAAAAAAACATCGCCATTGCGGCGAATACCCGCGCATTCACCGCAAAGCAAAAGTATTACAGGCAGATCATCAAGATTTTTCAACTTCACCCAAGTAGTTACCAGTCTCCAGCCTTTTATTACCCAGTACATAGCCTTTGATAGCAAACTAACACAAAAATTATGTAGCCCATTTCCTGAACTGAGTGGCGCGACAGAATTGTAATGAGCAATATAAACCATAATCAGCGAGTGTGCTTGTTTTTGGTTTTGCTTGGTTATCCAGTTTTAAAGGTTATCTATTTCTGCGGTAACCTTTAAAACAGGAGTTTACTGTGCTTGTAGTTAAATTATTCTACACAAGGTCGTAAATTGTATACAATAAGGCACATGAGTTGTTAATTATGAATTAAAAGTTGTGATGCAATATAATACAGTGTAATATTTTATTAAAAAGAGGCATCTTTAAAGTATCAGAAATCGCTTTTCAATAAGAATTGTTGGCTTAATTTATTCAGGAGTTAGCCATGGCAGATGAAAAAGATAACAATAAGGAACAGCAGGAGTTAGACGAACTTACTGTTTTACAGGAAACTGAAAAGCGTGATCTTTCGGCTGAAGAACAGGCTGGCATTGAAGATGTTGAAAGTGCAATTCCTGAACAGTCTGATATGGCCGGAACAGTTTTGGTGGATAGTGGAATTGAGAAAGATGCTTTTGCTACCGAAATACCAGTAGATTCTTCTCAACCCACCGATGCAGATGCTGAAACTCTTGATCAAAGTAGATATACTCCTAGAGCAAGCGATGACCTTGCGTCAGTCCAAGAAGAGAAGGATATATTTCAAGCTGTAGAATCTGAAGATATATCACCAGTTGTTGATGGTGAAGATGTAAGAGTTGTATCATCTCCACATGAACAAGGCGTGGGTGGTTCTGAATCTGAGGATTTAAATGTTTCTGTAAGTGGACCCGTTGAATCTGACACCACTGACTCTGTGCAAACTGAACCCGAGCCGACTCCTGAACCAGCTCCCGCGCCTGAACCTGTTGAAGATATTTCTGAGCCTATTGTTGAGCCCGAGCC
>NZ_FNGA01000006.1 GCF_900101105.1 Maridesulfovibrio ferrireducens | reverse complement strand
CAAGTAGACTACTTGGTTGATAGGCTGGAGGTGTAAGTGTAGCAATACATTCAGCTGACCAGTACTAATAAATCGTGTGACTTATCTTTCTTCTCTTCCCTATTAACTATATATTTATGGTTGATAACTACTGACCTCGTACGGTTAGTACTACCAACTAGAGAAATTTGTCCTTGTGACCATTGAGGAGGGGCCACACCCGATCCCTTTCCGAACTCGGAAGTTAAGACCTCCATCGCCGATGATACTGCCAGGTAGCTGGTGGGAAACTAGGTCGTCGCAAGGACTTTATTTTGAAAAGACCCGTACATGTTAATGTACGGGTCTTTTTGCGTGCTTTGGAAATTAATAGAATCCTATTTTTTAGCTCTCTCTAATGCCATTTTTAAAAAGTTCTTTAAGACCGGAATAGCCTGATTGTATGAAACTTTGATTTCTGGATGAAACTGTACTCCGTATCTCATCTTGTCTTTACGTCTGATTGCCTGAATGTAATCGGATTCCGCGATTATTTCATAATTATTCGACAAACTGTAGATAGCCCAACCGTGAACTTCCGGAGCTATGAATGGGGTTGGTACTTTTTTAAATATATAATCTTTAATCTCAATATTTATTTTAGTACGGTTTTGTTCTGGTCTCATTGCTGAGATATCTGACCAGCCCATTGAGTGTACTCGAGTGTAGCCATATGCAAATGCATTCATTTGGCAACCGGCACAAATACCCAGAATTGGAATTGGTGCCTCGCGCACCAGTTCATATTCACCATTATATTCAAACATGGGAAGTTCATTATAATTAGCGTTATTTCCGCTTAATATTATCGCGACAGGTTTGTTTGGTAGAGCATTATACATTGCCATGTTGGCCTTCCAAAATGGAATCTGTACAACAGCAAGTTTGGGTTCAAGCTCAGATATTCTTTCTGCAAGGCGGGTGAAGGTAAAACCGTTACGCTGATTTCCGATGACAAGGACATATGGTTGAGTGGGGATATTGGGAATTTCAGGTTGACCCTGTGTAAAAAGCATTATTTCATTAAGAGCTGGTGCATAACCTTTGAATTTTGTGATTTTAAGTCGCCAAAATCGAGCTTTATGTGGCGCAAAATCTAAAATACTTCTGTAAGTGTTTGAGTTTGTCATCTTGGCGTTATGAATTTTATTCCAGTTTGCTCCATCGTTGCTCGCTAACCAGTGAAAGTCAGTAAGCCAGCCATCCGTATTCTCGAATTCTGCAAGTAACCATATTCTGCTGATTTCTTTTGATTCACCCAGATCCAGTTCTATCCATTCTGAATTTGGTCCTGGAGGTGATGCTCGCCATTGGCTGTTAAGGCCCGCGTCACTATAATCGATAAGAAATTCAGGATTGGAACCACTGCTGGTTTTTACGGATTTAGGGTAGACACGTTGAAAACCGGAGTAGTGATCATCACTTTCTGAATCTATATAAAATTTGCTAACAGCCCAAGGTCCTTTATGTCCGTTAGCGTCAACAGCCCTAACTCTCCACATCCAATATTTTTCATTAATAAGAGGGGAGTCTTTTTTTATCTGTAACGCGCTGACCAGACCATTACTTTCAGGGAGAGTAAATTTCCGTAAATTAGGTGACTTAAAAGAATCAGATAAATCCAGCTCAACTTCATACATTTTAGGGAGAGCTCCACCTTCAGCATTTTTGAAAGATAGGAGCGGAGTGGTGCGGGTAACAATAACATCCAGACTTGGATTTGTATTGAGAGTAGGTATTCCTGGTCCGTCAGAGGCAATAGCGGTTGATAAAAAGCAGAATAACATCAAAATAGAGATTGATATTTTTTTCATGTCTCCTCCATAAAATGGTTGTTTTATAGAAGAGGAACATAAAAATAAGGTTATATCAACGAGGTCTTTAATACCTGTACTTTGTTTTAGAAATTATTTTATAGAATAATCAAGTTCAGCCTGAACCAAGCGCAAAACTTCATAAGGATAATTACCGGATAAAGTATTAAAAATAGGATTAAGCTGCAAAAATCCTTCTTCTTTATATAAAGACATTGTGTCTTTTAAACATTCAATTTCGGAATTTGAATAATTCAAAATATCTTTAATTTCTATTTTACCTGATTTCACGCAAGCTGTTAAATGACTGTATATTGTTGCAGGTTTTATTTTTCTTTTTTCTGCGACTTTGTCTATATCTTGCAAGTCTTCAAATAATTCTAAAGTTTCAAGTGCAGAGGGTGGAATTTCAGGTTCACTTTCTTTTTGATGTGTTGGAACAGTTTTAAATTTTGACTCAGGCATTGGTGCTAAATCTGTCGGCCGCCCATGTTCATCTTGATGCTGCATAAGTATTTCTATGATGGCATTGCCATATCTAAACACTTTTTGATCTCCGAAGCCGCTGATAGCGTATAGCTGACTAGTTGATTCCGGGCGGTAACAGGCAAGCTCGAGTAATGTTTTGTCAGGAAATATTATAAATGCCGGAACTTGTTGTTCTTTTGCAAGATCATTGCGAAGGGTACGTAGATCATCAAGTAAAATTTTTGCTTCGGGAGTTGTTAAAGAAGGACAGTCCTGTCCTCCGATGACGAGTTTAATATTTTTTTCTTTCTTGCTTATCTTTTTAGCAATTATTGGATCTTTGCGTAGGTCGACAGTTCTTTCCTTTCTTAAAACTTCCCAACTTGCCGCATTCAATTTCAGGCTTCCGTATCCCTCAATATCTACATCCAGCAGCCCGTATGATACTATTTGGCGATGAATTGAAACCCATTCTTCTTTGGTATATTCAGTTCCTATTTTGAAAGTACTTAATTTGTCATGTCCCTGACTTAAAACTTTCGGAGTCTCTTTCCCCAGCAAAACGTCAATTAAGTGGTTTACTCCATACATTTGTTCAGTTCTATAAACATTTGATAAAGCTTTTTGAGCAGCGATCGTTCCGTCAAATTTTGAAGGCGGGCTTAAACATGTAAAGCAATTGCCGCACGGTTCTTTGAGTTCTTCTCCGAAATATCCAAGAAGAGCCTGTCGCAGACAGTTTGCAGATTCGCAATATGTCAGCAAAGCGTTTAATTTTCTAAGCTCGAGAGCTTTGCGTTCTTCAGGGGCATTGCCTGACATTATCATTCTGCGCAGAAAACCGATGTCACCGATTCCGACTGACATCCAAGCTTCGGCAGGCAGTCCGTCACGTCCGGCTCTACCTGTTTCCTGATAATATGCTTCAATACTTTTGGGCAGATCAAGATGAGCTACGAATCTTACATCCGGTTTATCAATTCCCATTCCGAAAGCGATGGTTGCAACCATAACAATACCGTCTTCAGACATGAAACGGGCTTGATTTTTTTCACGGGTCTCGGCGGATAGTCCAGCGTGATATGGTAGAGCTTTTATCCGTTTTTTACAGAGCCATTCAGCGGTTTTTTCGACCTTTTTACGGCTCATACGGTATACAATGCCGCATTCCTGAAAATGATCAGTTTGAATAAAATTTAGTAGTTGAACTTGTTCGCCTTCTTTAGGAACAACAGTATAACGGATATTCGGGCGGTCAAATCCTGTCGCAAAAATATCGTCTTCTGTAAAAGAAAGCCTGTTGAGAATTTCTCTACGTGTCGGTCCATCCGCTGTCGCCGTTAATGCCAGCCGCGGAACATTCGGGAACCTTTCGGCAAGAACATTCAGGCGTAGATAGTCAGGCCTGAAATCGTGTCCCCATTGCGCAACGCAGTGTGCTTCGTCAATAGCAATCAAGGCAATATTAAGCTGTTCCAACATTTCTATGAAACCGGGCTGACCGAGTCTTTCAGGCGCTATATATAAAAGGTCTAGTTCAGACTTATGTAAGCTGCTTATAACTTGCGCGGCTTCTTTTCCTTTCACTGAGGAATTCAGATATTCCGCACGGACTCCCATTTGCTTAAGCGCAGCAACCTGATCCCGCATGAGTGCGATAAGCGGAGAAATCACAATACCCACACCTTGGCGAAGTATTGAAGGAATTTGATAACATGCTGATTTACCGCCGCCGGTAGGCATGAAAACAACAGCATTTCCACCAGCCATCACGCGGGATGTTACTTCTTCTTGAAGTCCTGTGAATTTCTCGTATCCGTATGTTTTTTGAAGTACGTCCAGCGGGGTGCGCATGAAATGTTATCCGTCAGGTTGTGGTGAATAAAAATAATTATGAATAAACAGCCGGGCTTTTTAGTGCGTGAAATGTTTTGCCTCCTATTCATATTAAAGGCAACCGTTGATGTCTTAAGCTGTTTTTGGCTTATGTACCTATTTTTAATTGATATAGTACGTATTCGGGCTGAATTAGAACATGAACACTCACTATTTTGTGTAAACTTTACTCAAAAAAGATGGACAAGTTTTGCTGTTTAAGTATTCTGAAATCAGGTTGAATTTTATATCATGCGTTAAATTGTTGTTCTACGGCTGATTAAAACGGTGGTTGAATATGGATCACAAGTATAGCGGTGAAGTTATTTCTGTTCGCGGCAGTGTTGTGGATGTTCGCTTTTCTAATGAAATTCCTCCCATGTTGTCGGTTTTATATGCGCAGGGAGATCGAAAAGTTACCTTGGAAGTCGCTGATCATCTGGACCTTAATACTGTCCGGTCTATAGCTATGACTCCAACAGGCGGCTTGCCGAGAGGTGCGTCTGTTTATAGTGAGGGAACAACTTTGATGGCTCCGGTGGGGGAAGAACTTTTGGGGCGGGTTTTAAATGTTTTCGGTGAACCTGTTGATGGGCGGGCTCTTCCGGAAAATTTAGAATACAGGTCAATTCATAATGCTCCTATTGAACTTTCAAAGCGCGTTGTTTCCGAAGAAATTTTTATGACCGGAATCAAGGTCATCGATTTACTTATGCCTCTTGAGAAAGGCGGTAAAGCTGGGCTTTTCGGAGGAGCGGGGGTTGGTAAAACTGTTCTTATCACTGAGTTGATCAACAACATGGTCGGCAGACATAGCGGCATGAGTATCTTTTGCGGGATCGGCGAAAGGTGCCGAGAAGGTGAAGAGTTATATCGGGAAATGAAGGATGCCGGCGTTCTCGATAACACTGTTATGGTTTTTGGGCAGATGAATGAGCCTCCGGGGGCAAGGTTTCGAACAGGGCATACCGCACTGACCATTGCCGAACATTTTCGAGATGATCAGGGCAAAGATGTTCTACTGCTGATTGATAATATTTTCAGATTTATTCAGGCGGGTATGGAGCTTTCAGGTCTTCTCGGGCGCCTCCCGTCACGCATGGGATATCAGCCGACTTTGGGAGCAGATCTCGCTGAACTTCAAGAGCGTATTTCAAGTAGTAAGTCAGGTGCAATCACGTCTATTCAGGCTGTTTACGTTCCTGCTGACGATCTGACAGATCCAGCCGCAACTCATACCTTTTCTCATCTTTCATCTTCTATTGTGCTTTCCCGTAAACGTGCTGGTGAAGGTTTTTATCCAGCTGTTGATCCTCTGGAATCACGCTCTATGATGCTTTCGCCCGCAATTGTGGGGCAGCGTCATTATGATGTTGCGCGCGAGGTCCGGCGGACACTCTCCTTATATGAAGATCTTAAGGATATTATCGCAATGCTGGGACTCGAAGAGCTTTCGCGAGAAGATAGACTTATCGTTTCACGCGCGCGTAAGTTAGAAAGATTTATGACACAGCCTTTTAATACCACCCGGCATTTTACGGGTATGGAAGGCAGAATTGTTGATATTGCAGATACTGTCACAGGCTGTGAGCGGATTTTAAATGATGAATTCAAAGAATCATCAGAACGAGCATTTTATATGATCGGTTCCATAGAAGAGGTCTTGTCCACGGAGAAAAGTGGTGGCTGATGAAGTTTAAAATTATGTTACCCTCAGGAATTTTTCTGGACTGTGAAGCCGACAAGATTGTTGCCGAATGCACTCTCGGCGGTTTTTGTCTGTTGCCGAATCATGTTGATATGGCAACGGCGCTTTCTCCTGGGATTTTGACTTATTATCATCAAGGTAAGGCAATCAGCTTTGCAGTAGATGCCGGCATACTGATAAAAAAGGGACAACTTGTAAGGATTTCATCACACGCTGCGGTAAAGGGTGAACTTGGTGAGTTGGAATTAGAAGTGGACAGAATGCTTGAAGATGCTTCGGAAGCGGAAAAAGCCGCCCGGACGACTGTGGCTAAACTTGAAGCTGGATTCATTCGCAGTTTAATCGAGGTGGAAACAGTATGAGCCCTGATCAGAAAAAGCGTTCAGATGATTTTAAACGTAATATCTCGACCAAAGAGAAACGCAGAATCCGTGCGGAAAAACAAGGTCAGGTCGGAACTTTGTCAGCCTTCAGTTCTATGGGGGTTGTCGGTTGGACCGTAGCCTTACCGACTGTTCTTGGCGCTTTTTTAGGGGCATGGATGGATTACATGTGGCCTTTCAAGCTCAGCTGGACGCTCACAATGCTTGGGGTTGGACTTTTTACAGGATGCGTTTTTGCGGGAATGTGGATGAACCGTGAGAAGATAAAAATTATTAAAGAGAGAGAGGAGCCGCAGCCTAAAGAATCGGAGCCAGAAGAACTGGAGCCAAAAGAATCGGATAAAAATGATGAGCAATAATTATCTATTACTTATAGCCTTTTTCTTTGTCGGAGGCTTTGCAGCTATCCTCCATTTTGGAGGACTCTGGCTCACCATTCGCTATTTGCCGAGAACCGTTAGACCACGTCTCTTTTTCTGGTCAGGGTGTTTATTGCGGTATGCAGTGACCTTGCTTGTTTTCTTGTGTGTCATGAAACAGGGCGGCGCTCCGCTGGCATCTGCGTTTTTAGGTTTTTATCTGTTACGCACTGCGGCGTTGTCTAAATACTGTTCAGCGGAGAAATCAATTATTCGTAACAGCAGGAGGACTCCGTGGAAATAAGTCCGGATCTCACTGTTTATTTCAGTTATGAATTTATAAAGTTGAATGACACTCTTATCTTCACATGGATTGTCATGTTCATACTTGTTGCTTTTTCGTGGCTGGTAACACGAAGAGTTACTTCTTCATCCATTATATCTGATAAGCAAAATTTTCTTGAAATTCTGGTAGATGGATTACTTACTCAGATTGAAGGGGCAACTAATCAGCATCCTGAAAGATTTTTGCCGTTGCTGGGAACTCTTTTTATTTTCATATTAGTTTCAAATATTCTTTCCGCTGTACCCGGCTTTTCACCTCCCACAGGTTCGCTTTCTACGACGACAGCCTTTAGCCTGATCGTATTTTTAGCTGTTCCTTATTACGGCATAAAAGAAAACGGACTTGTTAATTATCTTAAAAGTTATGTGCAGCCGTCTCCGCTCATGCTTCCTTTTAATATAATAGGAGAAGTCAGCCGGACTTTTGCTCTTGCTGTGCGTTTGTTTGGAAATATTTTAAGCGGAACAATGATGGGCGCAATTTTACTCGTGATAATGCCTCTTCTGGTTCCTGTGATAATGCAGCTTTTGGGGCTTTTGATAGGAGTCGTTCAAGCTTATATTTTTACGGTTTTAGCGGCGGTATTTATTGCTGCCGGATTGGAAGTTCATTCTGAAAGCGGTCAAAAAGTGTAAAGGAGGAAAAACATGGAAACTCTCGGCTGGATTGGATTTGCATCAATTATTGGTGCCGGAATATGCATGGGGATAGGTGCTATCGGCCCTGCTATCGGTGAAGGAATGGCGCTTTCACGAGCGTTAAGCGCAATTGCGCAGCAGCCAGACGAAACCAACACTATTGTAAAGTTTCTTTTCGTAGGGATGGCAATGGTTGAATCAACGGCTATTTATTGTTTTGTGCTCGCTATGATTTTGCTTTTTGCAAATCCTTTTTGGAACTTTTTTATTGAGAAGGCAGCAGGTTAATTATGCTTCTTGATTGGTTCACTGTTTTTGCGCAGATAATTAATTTTTTTGTTTTAATTTTTTTGCTAAAGTTGTTTCTTTACGGCCCACTTGTAAAAGCTATGAAGAAGCGAAAAGAGCGCGTGGCTGACGAAATGGAGCAGGTACGTAATGCAAAAAGTGAAGCGGATGAATTAAATAAATCTTTGCAGGCAAAACATTTAGAGCTTGAAAATAAAGCTTCTGAAGTCATGGCGGAAATTCATTCGGAAGCCGAAAAATGGCGTCAGCAGGCAATGATTTCAGCGCAAAAAGAAATTGATATTCAGCGGGAGGAATGGCTGTCTGCTCTAAGCCGCGAAAAGGATGTAATCGCTTTAAATTTGAAAAAACGGATCATGGACGAAGTTACTTCTGTAGCATCTCGCATAATTTTAGATTTATCTGATTCAGATCTTGAAGAGCGTGTTGTGGCCGGATTGCTTCGTATTATTGAAATGGAATCGGTTAAAGTTGATTGCAGGGAAAATGAAATCATAATCCGTACTGGATTTGCTCATGAAGGAGTGCACAGAGAAAAAACTGTCATTATGCTGAATAAGCTTTTTCCTGACTGCGCAGAACATATTTTTAAAGTTGAACCTGAACTCGGATTTGGAATTGAACTGGTTGCAGGAGACAGGAAATGGGAATGGAATCTTACATCATACGTAGGTGACTTGGAGAAGAATATTCTTGAAGAAATTGCAAAGAGTCCGTCCGGAGTAGAGTAATGGGTTTTCTAAGCGATAATCTAGATCAGGCACTAGGAGCCGTGGAAAGGGGACTGGATAAAATGGATTATGATCCAGAGTCCCGCGAGGTGGGCAGGGTAATATCTGTTGCACGCGGTGTTGCGCAAGTCGAAGGGCTTAAATCGGTCCGTTCCGAAGAATTACTTACGCTCGGGGATGGCATTCAAGGGATGGCTCTTGACCTTCTACCGGATTCTATAGGTGTTGCTTTGTTCGGGAGAAGTTCGGGACTCAGTGCGGGAGATGAAGCAATTCCGTCGGGGACAGTTTTAAGCGTACCTGTCGGTGAGGCTCTTATCGGCAGAATTGTTGATCCGCTTGGAAATCCTCTTGATGATGGACCCGCTCCGGATACAACAGAAACCCGTCCTGTTGAATGTGAAGCCCCGCCGATTCTCATGCGTGCTCCGGTTGATACTCCTATGGCTACCGGGCTTAAGGTCGTGGACACCTTGATTCCCATAGGCCGCGGACAGCGTGAACTTATACTTGGAGACAGGCAAACGGGTAAAACCGCGATTGCTCTTGATGTTATACTTAATCAAAAAAAAGGGGATGTCGTTTGTGTTTATTGCGCTATAGGCCAACGCAGCACGTCTGTTGCCAGAGTTATATCCTCTTTGCGTACACATGGAGCAATGGCTTATACTTTTGTAGTCGTAGTTGACGGGGATGCTCCGTCCGGCTTGCAATATATTGCTCCTTACGCCGCAACGAGCATGGCTGAATATTTTATGGAACAGGGGCGCGATGTTCTGATTATTTATGATGATCTGACTCGTCATGCACAGGCGTACAGGCAGTTAAGTCTTCTCATGCGTAGACCTCCGGGGCGTGAAGCTTTTCCCGGTGATATTTTTTATATCCATTCAAGGTTACTTGAAAGGTCAACTCGCCTTAGCCCGAAACATGGCGGTGGAACGATAACAGCATTGCCTATTGTTGAAACCGAGGCTCAAAATATTTCTGCGTACATTCCGACAAATTTAATTTCCATAACAGATGGTCAGATTTATCTGTCTCCTGTGCTTTTTCAAAAGGGTTTATTGCCTGCGATTGATGTTGGGAAATCCGTATCACGTGTAGGTGGGCGAGCGCAGCCTTTAGCATATCGTAAAGTTTCCGGTGATCTGCGTCTTACTTATTCGCAGTTTCAAGAGCTTGAGGCTTTTGCACGATTTGGAACGCGGCTTGATAAGGATACACGCAAAAGGCTTGATCATGGGGTCCGGGTCAGAGAACTGCTTAAGCAAGATAGATTTTCTCCAATGAGTGCATCAGAACAGCTTGTCATTCTCTGGGCTGTATCACTTGGTTTGCTTGATGAGATTCCGCTCGAAAAAATAGGTGAAATTCAAGATTTCATTTTACAAAAAGCTCACGAAGGTTTTGCTGATTTTGAAAGGATTCCTAAAGCGGAATCAAAAGACGGAATTTGGGATGAATTAAAAAGCAGTATAGAAAAGTATATTGAGCTGTGGAGGGAAATCAATGCAGGCTCTTGAGGCTGTAAAAAAGAAAATTTCTACCACTAATGATCTGCTTTCTGTTGTTAAAACAATGAAAGCATTGGCTGCGGTCAACATTCGGCATTTTGAGAATGCTGCGCAGGGTGTCGGGGAATATGCGGAAGTTGTTGAAGACGGCTGGAGTGTGTTTTTCAAAAATGCCGGAGTAATTCCGAACACAGGAAAAGGCAAAGTTGCCGTGTTGCTTGCTATCGGTTCGGATCAAGGGATGTGTGGTCAGTTTAATGAGGTTTCAAAGCAGGAAACTTTGCGGGTGATTGATGAGCTTAAGTCCGAAGGGTTTACTGTTTCGTGCTGGACTTGCGGAGAAAGAGTGCATGGAGCTCTTGAGGGTAGCGGAGTTACTACAGATCTAAATTTCAGAGTTCCGGGAAGTTTGCGCGGAGTTAACGGCATAGTTAATGACATTGAACGTAACCTTGAGGAATGGAAAAGGAAAAAAGGTATGCACAGATTCAGCATTGTGCATAATAGATTTGCCCCCGATGGTTCAAGGGTTGCCGCAAAGCATATACTTCCGCTTAGTATAAGATCAAAGGGGGCGCCGTGGGAAAGTAGATCTTTGCCCATGACGAATATTCCTATTACCGATTTATTTTCGACTCTTTTTCTGGAATACATTTATATTTCAGTTTACGGAGCTATCGTGCAATCTCTTGCCGCGGAAAACAGCTCAAGGCTGGCGGCAATGCAGGTGGCTGAGAAAAATATTATAGAGCATGTCGAATTGCTCGAGTCGGACTACCGCAATACTCGGCAGGGAACTATTACGGGTGAACTGCTTGATATTGTCGCGGGAGTCGAGGCTGTTTCGGGTGGAAAGTTTTAATACGGTATCTATTTGATAATAAACAAAAAGGCCCGCTAAAGCGGGCCTTTTTTATGCGAGGTATTCGAAGGTGAGGCTTAAGGCTGTTATTAGCTTTCTTGTACTGCCTTGGGGGCAACGTACTTTACGAGGAACAGAGCCATTGTGGCTACGGCTGCTGCAATCCCGATCAGTATTGATGTGTTCATACTAAGTTCGAATCCGATTTTAGCCTGCATGATGAATGTTACAACCACCGCTGTCATGAAGGTGGCAGGGATGGATGCAATCCAGTGCAGTTTTGCGCGCTGTCCTAAGTAAACTGCTGCGGTCCAGAGTACCATCATGGACAGACACTGATTTGAGAATCCGAAGTATCTCCAGATTGAAGTGAAGTTCTGAGTAGAGATTACATATCCAAGAGCGAACAGAGGAACCGCAATTAGCAGACGTTTGATTGCAGGACCCTGATCAAGTTTGAATGTTTCAGCTACAATAAGACGTGTGCTGCGGAATGCAGTGTCACCACTGGTGATGGGCAGGATAACAACAGCGATGATTGCGAAGATTCCGCCTACAGGTCCGAGAAGTGCATTTGCAGCCTGTGAAACTACAGCGGAAGGGCTGCCGGAAGCGATAACAGCGTTCATAGCTTCAGGGGAGTCATAGAAAGACAAACCGATAGTACACCAGATAAGCGCGATGACGCCTTCAATGATCATTGCACCGTAGAATACTGAGCGTCCTTCTTTTTCATTTTTTACACAGCGAGCCATAAGTGGCGACTGTGTTGCATGGAATCCACTGATTGCTCCGCATGAAAGAGTGATGAAGAGCAGAGGCCACATTGGTTTGCCAGTGGGGCTGGTGTTAACAGCAAAGTCAAGGTTAGGCAGAAACGCGTGATCACTGAACATGAGTGCAACTGCAATTGCGATGGTCATGACCAGTAACAGTGCTCCGAAAAGCGGATAGAGTTTTCCGATAAGTTTATCAATTGGAAGAATAGTTGCGAGGAAGTAATATGCGAAAATACAGGCTACAAGGAGTCCGGTGTTGATTCCGGTCAAACCTGTGAGCAGTTTTGCTGGGCTGAGAACAAAAACTACGCCGACAAGCATTAACAGAACGAAAGCGAATACGCGCATAACATGGCGGGCAGGCATTCCTAGATATTCACCAACAAGTTCAGGTACGCTTGCACCGTTGTTGCGGATGGAAAGCATTCCGCTGAAATAATCGTGGACAGCTCCGCCGAAGATACAACCGATTACGATCCAGATAAGGGCGGCAGGGCCGTAAAGTGCGCCGAGAATAGGTCCGAAGATCGGGCCGATACCGGCAATGTCCAGAACCTGAATGAACATCAGTTTCCATTTAGGCATGGGCATGTAGTCAACATCATCACGCATAGTGTAAGCAGGGGTGGTGCGGTTACCGTCCGGGCCGAAAACATTATCAACAAATTTACCGTAGATAAGGTATCCGACAATCAGGGATGCAACGCAGGCAAAGAAAAATAGCATAGACAAGACCTCCATCTTTTGTGCTGAATGAAAATTATGCACCTTTCTGACATGAAGGGGTCGGCAGGTTCAACAGTTCATGCTTGAAGTGACTAATTCGATGTTTGAAATGACATTCAAAGTGTCGAATCAGCTTGTTGTTGTTTGAAAGTCCGTTTTCCGGGGTTGATTTCGCAGTTTTGGAATTTTAAAACTGACGCAGGTTCCTTCGTTTAGTTTGCTGGTGATTGTTATTTTACATTGAGGGCCGTATATCTGCTCGATACGCTGAATGCAGTTGCGCACACCTATTCCTTCCTCGCATGATTCGATTTTCTTTTTTTCAAAGAGCTGATCCAATTTAGCCTGACTCATTCCGACACCGTCATCTTTTATTGAAACGCTGAGTTGCCTTCTATCGCATTGAATCGAAATAGTAATTTGACCGCCTTCCTCGCGTCCCATTATGCCGTGTTTCACACTGTTTTCTACCAGCGGCTGGATGATCAGCGGCGGGATGGGCCAGTCTTCGCATTCTTTTTCAACAGTAATATCAACTTTAATGCGGTCTCCGAAGCGGGCCTGTTCAATTGCAAGATAGCTTTTGAGCTGGGCAAGTTCTTCGGATAGCGGAATGTAGCCGCGGCTGCTGTCCAGATTTTTGCGCATGTACGAGGATAGCTCAAGGAGCAACTCCCGCGCCCTGTTCGGATTTGTACGACAAAAGGATGTAACTGTATTTAAAGAATTAAATAGAAAGTGAGGATTTATTTGAGCTTGAAGGCGACGAATTTCCGCATGAGCAAGCATTTGTTCTTTGATTTGAATTTCTTCAAGTTCCAGCTGTGTGGAGCACAGATTGGCGAGTCCCTTGGCTATTTCAAAGGAAAGCAGATCAAGCTCTTTCTTTTTTGTTCCGTAAAGTTTTAAAGTTCCTAAAATTTCACCCTTTTTATGAAGGGGAACAACCGCTGCGGAAGTGAAAGGACATCCTCGATGATTACATCCGATTTTTTCACTTGAATCCAAAAATACAGGCTCACCTTGGGCAAGCGCATTTAAGGTGGAAGCTGTTCTGATTTTTTTACCGGGAAGGTGATGATCGTCACCAACTCCGATATGAGCCAGCACATTTTTATTGTCAGTAATTGCCACGGCTGCAACAGAAACATTGAAAAATATAATTTTGGCTGTTTCCATAGCAGATTCCATGGTTAAACCGGAACGGAGGTGTCCCACCGTGAGGTTGGCAATGTCCAGAATTTGTTGCGCCTGTATGGAATCGCGTTTGGTGCCGTAGCGGAAAACTATGTTGATAACCTGTGCAAAAATAGCTGCACCGAAAGTGTTTAAAATGATCATGGGCAGTGCGATTAATTCTACAAGCTTTAATGCTTCGGAATACGGACTTGAAAGGTAGAGGACCATGATCATATGGATGATTTCACCCACAAAGGCGAGACCGGCGGCGGCTCGCCAGTCCATACGGTTGGCAAGTTTGAGAGAAATTAATCCGGCTGCAGTACCTTCTAAAACTGTTGCAAGTCCGCAGGGAACGGCGCTGAATCCGCCGAAATCTATTAAAATGCGATGACCTCCGGCTATAAGTCCGGCGCCGAGTCCGACTAATGGTCCGCCGAATAAGCCGCCAGTGATAACCGCCATTGCCCGTAAATTTGCTACTGATTGAAATACGAAGTTGCCACCGTATGTTCCGAGTATTCCGAAAATTCCGAAAATGAGTATTTGTGTGGCAATTGTTGCCTTGGGTGAAGTTTTACGGAATCCTATTTTATGGATAGGTGTGATGGTGAGCAGTAGAAATGCTCCGGCTACGATAAGGCCGAATCTTTCCGCAAGGGTGATGATCAGAGTTTCGGGATTCATATCTTAAATTCTCCGCATACTGAGCTATGCAAGTCCAAGTCTTTCGCGAAAAGATTTTACGCGGCCCTTGCTTATTATGACTTCATTCTCTTGAATGTTATTCATGGTCAGAACGTATTTTCCATTAAACCACGGCGCAAAATCCCGAACATGGGTCAGGTTTACAAGCTCGCCCCGATTAGCTTTGAAAAAAGGTTGTCCTTGGAGGCGTTCTTCAAGTTTATCGAGAGTCTTATCTCCGTAGCAGGGGAAAATATCTTCGGCAGTGTAAACCATGATTTTACGATCTTCCATTCTGCATAGAATTACTTCGGCAGGCTCGAGAAGAAGTATGCGTCCATTCCCTTCAACTGAAATCCGCAAAACGTTGTGTCCCAGTCCCATGCCGCTTAGTAATGCGTTCATGTTGGGGACTTCAACTTTTTCAGTGCAGTTTGCAAAAAGTAGGCAGCGGACCCGTTCAAGACTTTTGGAAATCCGTTCTTGCGAGAAGGGTTTGAGAATGTAGTCGACGGCGTTTTCTTCAAAAGCCCGCAGGGCGTATTCATCGTAGGCTGTGGCAAAAATAACGAGCGGCGGATTTGGAAACTGCATAATTTCCTGCAATACATGGAAACCGTTTTTGCCGGGCATTTGAATGTCCAGAAAAACGAGATCAGGTTCTTCTTCCTGTATCAACTTGATGCCTTGAGTGGCCGAAGTTGCGGTCCTTATGATTTCTATATCATTGAACTCTGACAGCAGATAATTAAGCTCATCCAGCGCAGGAGCTTCGTCATCTATGAGAATACATCTGATTTTCTGCTTTGCAGCCATGGTAAGTCCTCTTATTGCAGATTTCGTAATACCTTTTCGCGTCTGGATTTGACAGTTTCTTTTAAGGTATCCACATCTATAAGGGTAAAAGCTCCGGCAGGGCAAATCTGTACACAGGCAGGCCCTTCTTCTCTGTCGCTGCAAAGTTCACATTTCTGTGCATAAAATTCAGGAAGTTCCGAATTGTCATAGGGGTATTTAGAGCCTGTGGCAGGGCGCGGCAGATTTTTATCAAGAGGTAAAATGTTAACGGCTCCAACAGGGCAGGCCAGTATGCACATTTTACAGCCGATACAATTTTCTTTGCGAATGTGAACCACTCCGTTCAGATAGACAATCCCTCCTACTGGGCAGGCTTTTGCGCAAGGAGCGTCTTCGCACTGGCGGCATTGTATGGGCATTGTTATTTCAGGAGTCGATATTAAATTTAAACGGGGATTAAATGCCGCGCGCAGCCTTGCCGCTTCCGGGATAGACAGTTCGCTGTTCGCTGAAGCGCAGGCAACCTCACACGCTCCGCACCCAATACATTTACGCGGATCTGCAATAACGAAGGCTTTCATTTTATGCGTCCTGTTTGCCGAAAACTGTGTGCAGCAATTTATGGGAAGTGTGACCTAAAGGTTCGCCCAGAAAATCAGCATATGCTTTTTGCACGTCAGGATTTTCATGTGATTTGCGAATCTTGGAGTTTTTGTCATGTGAGTACATGGATTCTTTTCTGCACCGGTAGACTTCATCCCGTTCAATCGGCAGCAGCACTTTAGGCTGACCGCCTCCGCTGATACATCCCGACGGGCAGCACATGACTTCCACGAAATCTACATCTGCGTTGCCTACACGTACTTTTTCTAAAAGCGGAGCAACGTTTGTAAGTCCGGCAACTACCGCAATTTTGAAAGTCTGTTCACCCATGGTCATGGAAGCTATGCGGAAACCTTCCTCGCCACGGACAAAAATAAGATCTGTTTCGGGTACTGGTTCACCTGAAACAAGTTCGTACGCTGTGCGAAGTGCGGCTTCCATAACTCCACCCGTAACCCCGAAAATATTTCCTGCTCCGGAATATGTGCCGAGTGGTTTGTCGAAATCTTCATCAGGCAGTGATTCGAAATCAATTCCTGCTTCGCGGATCATGTATGCCAGTTCACGTGTAGTTAAAACAGCATCAACGTCGCGGTGTCCTTCCATACTCATTTCAGGTCTTGCGCTTTCGAATTTTTTGCAGGTGCAGGGCATAACCGCAACACTGTATATTTCCGCGCGCTGTTTGCCGTTAATGTCGGCACCATAGGTTTTAAATAATGCGCCGGACATTTGCTGGGGAGACTTACAGCTTGAAAGATGCGGCAATAAATCAGGATAATTCAGCTCCATGTAACGCACCCATGCCGGACAGCAGGAGGTGAACATCGGGAGCGTTCCGTTATTTTTAACGCGTGAAAGAAGTTCGTTCCCTTCTTCCATTATGGTGAGGTCTGCGGCAAAATTTGTGTCATACACTTTGTCGAAACCCAGTCTGCGAAGTGCGGCGGCCATTTTACCGGGGGTGAGGCTTCCTGCCTTCATTCCAAAATCTTCGCCTATAGAGACTCGTACTGCCGGAGCACATTGAACCATAGTAAATTTGTCTGATTTTAGTGCGTCTGAAATTTCGAAGACATCACCCGCACAATAAGCGGCAAACAGAGGTTCCGTTGTTGATTGAAACATACCGCGTTCAAGAAGTTTATCTGCGCGCGGAGTTTCCGGTTCATCTAAAATTGAAGAGTAAGCACTGCATGTCTGCACGCATTGTCCGCAAAATACACAGCGGGAAGAGTCAATTTTATGCGGCTCTCCATGAATTCCGGAGATAGCGTCTACGGGGCATACGTCCTTACAGCGACCGCAGCCGGTGCAAAGTTCTTCATCTATTATGATAAGTTGTTTTGATTTGGACATGAATATTAACCTTAAGAAAAATTTTGTGAAGTGTTTAGAAAACTCATAGCCGCTTTAATGTTGCGTTCCCGTTTCATGCGGGAAGGGTCTATTAAGCTCAGTGCTTTTTCAGGGCACACTTCAACGCAGGCAGGACCTTTTTTCCGATCAGAGCAAAGGTCGCATTTTCCGGCAAAGAGCATGGGCACTTCGTCCATTGAAGTTTCACCATTTTCGCACAGAACAGCCTGCATCACTGGAGCGCCGTTTTTATATACAGGCAGAAGTTCAATTGCTCCGAAAGGACAAGCGAGCATGCAGGTTTTACATCCAACGCAAAGCTTTGTTTCAACAACAATCGCACCGTTTTTGCGGCTGATGGCGGAAACAGGACAGCAATTAGCGCAAGGGGCGTCTTCGCAGTGGCGGCATTGAACGGGAATGGTAATTTCAGGAGTCTGCACAACGTATAAACGGGGCAGAATAGGCGCGTTAAGTGCTCCTGCTGTGAATGCCGGACTGGACGAATGAGCCTGGGAGCAGGCGACTTCGCAAAGTTTACAGCCGATGCATTTTTCAGGATCAGCTGCTATAAAATGGTTCAGGGAAGAAGACATATATTCCTCATTGTAATTATTTATGATGCAAAAATATTATGCACTGACGTTATTGATATTGTATGGCTTTGCCGGATGTTTTTCCGCGCTGCCTGCTCGAACTTTTACGGCACAAACCTTAAACTCAGGCGTACCTGTTTCAGGATCAGTGGCACTGTTGGTGAGTATGTTGCCCGGACTTTCGCTGAAATGAAAGGTGATAAAAGTCAGTCCTTCGGGGACTCTTTCAGTCACCTGCGCCCGCGCTCTAAGTTCACCTCTTCGGGATGTGACGACAACATAACCGTTATCTTCGATTCCAAAGCGTTTTGCGTCTGCCGGATTGATTTCCAGCATTTCTTCCGGTCGAAGTCCGTCCAGTCCCCAGCAGCGGCGCGTCATTGTGCCGGTGTGGTAATGGGCTGTTACTCGTCCAGTCGTAAGAACTAAAGGGAAATCAGCGTCAGGTAGTTCAGCTGGTTCTTTATAATCAGCGGCAAAAAAAGAACCTTTGCCGCGCACAAATTTATCAACATGCAGGACCGGAGTACCTTTGTGATCTTCGGAAGGGCACGGCCATTGTAACTTTTCATTTTCTAAACGGGAGTAAGTTATTCCGCCATAACTTGGGGTAAGCGCACGCATTTCATTAAAAATGTCTTCGGGGGAATTGTATTTTGTTTTTATTCCCATGCGCTTAATCAGTTCAGCAAGTATCTGCCAATCGGCTTTGCTGTTTCCGATCGGATCAATGGCTTTGCGAATAAGCTGAACCCGTCGTTCCGTACTGGAAAAAGTTCCGTCTTTTTCCGCGAAAGTTGCACCGGGTAGAACCACATCCGCCAGTTCTGCCGTTTCAGTCAGAAAAATATCTTGCACAACCAGAAAATCAACAGCTTCAAGGCAATGTTTCACATGGTTGATATCAGGGTCGCTGCGCATAGGATTTTCACCGAAAACGAATAATCCTTTTACATTACCGTGTTCAATTTCATGCAAAACTTCGGGGATTGTAAGCCCTGTTGTTTCGGATAGTTCAATTTCCCAAGCTTTGCTAAATTTCTCGCGTACTTCCGGTAGGCGGACTTTTTGGTAGCCCGGAAAAACGTCCGGTAGCGTACCCATGTCGCAAGAACCTTGAACATTGTTTTGACCGCGCAGGGGGTTAACACCTGTTAAAGCTTTTCCCATGTTTCCTGTGAGCATAGCAATATTAGCGACGCTGCGGACATTATCAACACCGGAAGTGTGTTGAGTTATGCCCATAGTATAATATGTAGCAGTGGTACGGGCGGTGCCTATTATGCGGGCCGCCTTGTAAATAAGTTCTGCTGGAACGGTTGTAATGGTTTCAGCGTATGCCGGAGTATAGCGCATGGCAGAGGCTCGAAATTCTTCATATCCTTCGGTGCGTTCCGCTATAAATTTTTCATCCGCCAGCCCTTCGGTAATTAGAACGTGAGCAAGCCCGTTTAGCAGGGCGACATCGGTTCCGGGTTTCAGTCTAAGCCAGACATCCGCATGTTGCGTAAGGGTGATGGCGCGCGGGTCGGCTATAATCAGCTTTGCTCCGCGCTGGGCCGCTTTCATCATGCCCAATCCTATAATAGGATGGCATTCTGTGGTGTTGGTTCCGATTGCAAAAATGGCATTACCCGTGCCCATCAAATCCAGTTCATCAATAGAATTAGTCATTGCCCCGCTTCCGAATGATGCAGCCAGACCGGCTACAGTGGGAGCGTGTCAGAGTCGCGCGCAGTGGTCGATATTATTGGTACCGATGGCTGCGCGCATAAATTTTTGCATGAGATAATTTTCTTCATTGGTGCAACGGGCCGAGCTGAATCCGGCAATTGAATCAGGTCCGAAATCTTTTTTGAATGATTTGAACCGTTCAGTGATTACAGAAAAAGCTTCGTCCCAGTCTGTTTCTACTAATACGCCGTTTTTACGGACAAGCGGGGACGTTAACCGATCTGGATGGTGAACAAAATCAAAGCCGAAATGCCCTTTGGCACACAAACTACCTTGGTTAACTGAGTTGCTCATAGCAGGGATAACTCCGATAATCTGATTGTTTTCTACTTGAAGATGAAAATTGCAGCCTGATCCGCAATAAGGGCAGGTGGTGAGTATTTTTTTCATAATTTAATGGTCAGCCGTGTGAGATGGGCTATATTTATAGGATACGTTTTGAATGGGCAGACCATAGAGACGAGTTTGGAAGGGATGCAAGGATTTTTTTGAAAAGTTATGATTTGAGTGCTGGTATTATAATGAATGTTGTTTTGTATCAGTTGAGAGCTAGATGTCGAAGAGTTCCGCCATGCGCTTATTCATAATGTCTTCAACAACGGAAAGGATCGTGGATGTTGTAGCAATTTGTGTGTCTGAAAATTCATCCAGTTGATTCAAAAGATCGTTGAGGTGGCGTTCGTGAAATTCTTCATGAATTTTGAAGGCTTCCCAACCTGAATCAGTAAGGAAAGCAAGTGTTTCTTTTTTGTTGTTTGTTGCTGATCGCTTCTCTATCAAACCTTTTTTCATTAGTTTTCCAACCATCTGGGAAGCTGCACTTCTGGTGATCCCCATAAGCTGTCCCAGTGTGTTAATATTTACCCCTTTATTATTACCGATTGTTTGAATTGAGTGAACTTCGGACGGACTCAGCAGAAGGGTCTCACCGACAGGAATGGGAAGTTTTTCGATACGCATGTGTTTGTTAATGATGCGTTTCAGTCTACGGGTCATGTGTCGAACGGTTTCTTCTTTGGTATTCATGTTTTTATTTGTAAAGTTTCTTTACATTCTGGTCAAATGAATTCTTGTTAAAGTTAATTGTTGTTAGCGTGTAAAGTAATTCAATTCAATTAATATTGTTTAGAAGCTTTACAAAAGTTTTAGCCGGAGGTTATGCTTCTTTTAATCTAAAAAGGAGAAAATATGACTACTGAAAATTTACGCACAATATGGGATCGGAAAGCAGAAGATCACGCCGCCGGGAGAGAATGCAGATCGCAAAAACGAAGCTCTCAATTGTATCACGATAGTTGGTGGAGCTACATTCAGCCACTATTGTCTCATATCCCAAATGGCAGGATACTGGAGGCTGGGTGTGGTACAGGACGATGGGCTGAACATTTAGTTCCCATGGGATTTGATATGGTTCTTTCGGACTTCTCTCCAAATATGCTTGTAAAAGCTCAGGATTATGCTGAGAAAAAAGGGTTTATTAAGGGAGTAAGTTTTGAGGAACTTGATGTCTGCGACTTGCACACGCTTAAAAGTGAAAGCTTTGACATGGTTATTTCGACAGGAGAACCAATAAGCTTGTGTTCCGACCCGCAGAAGGCGATCAGTGAATACTGCCGAGTGGTCCGTCCGGGCGGCTATGTATTGTGTGATGCTGGGAACAGATACCGCAGAGCCTATGACAATTTTCGTGCATCACCATCTGAACAGGTTCTTCAAATCCTTGAAACAGGTGTGTGTGTTATGGACAACGGAATGAAGCTTCATCTTCTTGGTCCCGGTGAATTGACGGCCATTTTTGAGGATCAAAATATGGAATTATGTACACTGGCCGGAATAACTCCGATGTTATGTTTTCCCCCGGATCCAAAGCTAGAGAAGGGTATGGAAAACGATGCAACGTATCAGGCAATGATTACCATGGGACAAAAATATGCTGAGCATCCAGAGATGATTGCGTTAAGCAGCAGATTGATCGCAGTAGCTCGGAAACCGTAAGACTGTAGCGAGTATTTACTGTTATTGCGAGATTTGTTTCGTTAATTCTTATCTTTTTGCACGATTAAATTGATTAATACTCTTAAATGTTTGAATAAAAATCGGTATGCTCTTTGCAAAATGCTTGATGGTCATAATTCAGCAAAAAAGCGGAGGGTCATTATGAGTATTAAGGGGAAACTGTTATTGGTTTTTATTTGTATTTTATTAGGATTGTTCAGCATTTTTGGAGTGAATTTTTACGGCGGGATATTGATTGAGCAAACTAGAAAAATAGAATTACTCGCTAATCAAGGCACGGCTGACTTGCTTCAGGCTAGAAGGCAGGAGAAAAATTTTATTTTGCGTCGGGAAGAGTCATATGTGGAAAAAACTAAAAAGTATTCACAACGTGCTGGAGAAACCCTTCAAAAAATAGCTTTAATGCAACCAGAAATGGCTAAGAGATGCAGCGATGCAATGCAGCTTTTAACTAAATATGAAACTGCAATGTCTAAAGTTGTTGATTTATATAAGCAGATAGGCTTGACGATGAATGATGGGTTGAGATGGCAGTTTATTTTAAATGCGCGAAACATGGAAAAGGTTTTTAAGGAAAATGAACAGGATTCTGAATTCGTAGTGCTTTTGTTGCAAATGCGGCGCCACGAAAAAAATTATATTATTCGAAGTGATGATAAATATTTGAAACGTGTTGATAACATTGCGTTGAAGCTTCGTGATCTTGTTAACGAACACTACCTCGGCGAGAAAGGAAAGATTCAGCTTAAAGCGCTAGATGGATATTTAAATACATTTGATGAATACGCAAAGTCAAATAAAGCTGTAGCTGAACAAACAGCAGATCTAATTAAAGCAGCTCGTGCGCTTGAACCAGTCTATGCCGGTATTGCAGCTGAGAGTGCAGCTCAGTCGCAGCATGACGCAATGTTTACTAAATATTTAGTAATTGGAATTGAAGTCTTTGCCGGACTGACAATTCTCGGTTTGTTGTTATGGGTAATGTTTTCTGTAACCGAACCTCTTAAGCGTTTAAATGCTTTTGCTAAAGGTGTTGCAGCAGGGAATTTAGATGAAGAGCCTAAAGGAAACTTTTGTGCAGAGTTGAATGAATTACGAAAAGTAATGGTAGGTATGGTTTCTAATCTTAAATCGCTTATTAATGAAGCTAAAGAGATGGAGAGTGGAGCGATCCTTCAGGCAAAGGCCGCCGAAGTCTCTCGGGATGAAGCTCTAGAACAGCAAAAGTATGTTCAGTCTCTTGTAGAGAAGATGGGAGAAGCAGCTGTTAAAGCTGATGGTGTAGTTAGTGAGCTGATAAATGCTTCTCAAGAATTACAGTCCCGAACAGAAATTATTGCTACGGGAGCGGGTGTTCAGCAGGAACGGATGGCTGAATCTGCAACTGCCATGGAACAAATGAATTCTACTGTTCTTGAGGTTGCTCGCAATGCAGGCGATTCATCAAAGGCAGCTTGTGAGGCTAAAGAAGAAGCTGGAGATGGGATCATTGTGGTGCAACGCGCTGAGCAATCAATGTTAAAGGTTGCTGAAAATGTTTCTATTTTGGAAGAGGATATGTCCAAGCTGGGATCGGATACGGATTCTATCGGACATGTTATCGGGGTTATTAATGAAATTGCGGATCAGACTAATTTACTGGCTTTGAACGCTGCAATTGAGGCAGCCCGCGCCGGAGATGCTGGTAAGGGGTTTGCTGTAGTCGCCGACGAAGTTCGAAAACTTGCTGAGAAGACGATGCAAGCCACCAAAGAGGTTGAAGCTCGTATTGTAACTATTCAAGATGCATCGCTTCGAAATGTTAATGGAGTTAAGCAAACGTTGACTTTTGTTGATTCAGCTAATCAGGAAGTAGCTAATTCCGTGAACGTTTTCCAAAAAATTCAAGCTCATTCGGATGATGTTGCAGTACGTATAGAAGGGATTGCGGCATCGACACAGCAGCAGTCAATAGCCTCAGAGCAAATCATTAGTGCGGTTATTGAGGTTACTCAGCTTGCATCCAATTCAGCTACAGCTGTAAATGAATCAGCACAGGCTATTTCCGGGTTGACTGTTTTAGCTGAGAAATTGTCTGTGATAATTGGTGACCTTCGCAGTGAAGGAAATGAAGCCTCTTTAGGTTAGTGAAAAAATAGTAATCATGCATAACTTACTTTCATTATGCCAAATCGTGCCATTGTTTATTTTGCGACATTTCACATGGTTTTATTTAGAACTAATACACTGTAATTAAAGGTGAAAATTTACTAATTATGGTGTTTGTGAAAACTGGCACATGTGGCATAGCCTATGCAATATAAACCGTAATTCCCTAAGGGAAGCATAATAAACGATTAGGAGGAATTATAATGGAACTCACTTTTTCCACTCATGGCCGGTCTTGTGATCTTGCTTTACATCCAGTGTCAGAGAAAACTGTCCGGACAATTAACCAGTACGGATCTGATGTCTATTCTATGAAGCCTATGGATTGGTGGCGCAAGGGCAATACCACCACATGGGGAATGCGTATCGATAATGAATGTGTCATTCAGGTTTCTCTGGACGACAAAAAGTGTGAATTTGACCGGAATTTAATTACTGCTACTCCCGTAAAGATCAGGCGCAGAATGTACTTGGACAGCAAGGCTAAGTATCTGTGCGTTCTCGGATATGATAATGAAATGTGCAAGTTCTCATGGAAGTGGGATAATATAGAAGAATTCGATCCAAGTAAGTTTGAATTTATGGTGCATCAATGGGATCGGATTATGGGCGAAGATAATTATTTTATTCTTGACGAAGTCAGATACGATGGACAGTTCGCCAACAAGCACGACTGGTGTGAAGCTTCAGGTTTTACGCTTGTCCCGCCAAAGGTGATAGATCTGGAAGAGGTTAGACAGGAGCTTTCGCAAGGGTCATTAGAACATAAGGGAGAACCTTTTCCTTCTCCTAAGGTTTTAGCCGGCACAGTTTAAAATATATAAGATTGCTTTTTTCCAATAAAGAAATCCCGTGCGGCACCGTGCGGGATTTCTTTATTTATTTAACTGAGACTACATATCTGGTTGACGGACCCCGACCTTGTTTCGTGAGCATTTCACGTTTAACAAAATCTTGCAGGTCATATATAGCAGTACGCGTTGGAAGACGTCCTCCAACCATTTCTTGATATTCTTTGCGGGTAACTGTCTTTTTAGTTTTAATCGTAGGCCATGCTGCGTTTTGCCTTTCATTCAAAGGTGATAGTTCTTCTATGGTTTCAATCTGTTTATGTTTATCGTCGTTTTTATTTTCAGAAGTTTTTTCTTCTACTGGACTATGAGCATTTTCGTTTTCTGAAAAAGAGGTCGCGTCAACGTCGGAAGGTGGTACTTTTGATTCGATTTCACCCTCAAGCCGTATTTCCTCTGGCTGGATAATCTTGCCTTCAGCCATGACTGTGGCTCTTGTTATACAATTGACAAGTTCGCGAACGTTACCTGACCACTGGTAGGAGACCAGCTTACTAAGCGCTCCTTTACTGATACCCATATCTGTCCGCCCGGTGAGCTGCTCAGCTTGTTTGAGATAATAAATGCTCAACAGCGGGATGTTTTCAGGGTGTTCCCGTAGTGCCGGTGTCGCAATTGAGATGACTTTCAGTCGGTAATATAAATCTTCTCTGAAAATCTTTTGTTTAATCAGAGAAGGTATGTCGACGTTGGTTGCGGCAATAATTCTGACATTGAAATCAACTTCCTTATCACTTCCGAGAGGTTTTATTTTTCTTGATGCAATAGCTCTAAGAAGTGATTGCTGAACTTTTGGTGATGCGGATTGGATTTCATCCAGAAATAAAGTTCCTCCGTTCGCTTCATTGAAAGCTCCGCTGCGGTCGGTTTTCGCATCAGAAAATGCTCCTTTGACGTGCCCGAATAATACATCCAGCAAAAGGTTTTCATCAAGCGCTCCACAGTTGATAGCAACAAAAGGCAATTTTTTGCGGTTGCTTTGACTATGGATGGCTTCCGCGACCAGCTGTTTACCGGTTCCAGTTTCTCCGGAAATGAGAACATCAACATCTACTTGAGCGGCTTTTAATATGTCAGATTTCAGACTCGAAATAATCGGACCGTGTCCAATTATTTCAGGTATGAGACTTAGTTCCACGTCCACCAGAGTTTCTAATTCCCGTTTAAGGTCTGCCGGTTCGCGTTTGTTTACATTGAAAATGGCTTCATCTTTGGCTTGCAGCTCAGTAACCTGCTGTTTAACTCGCCTGATAATGTTGTTAATCGAACGTTGAAGCATCTCCACATCAAACCCGCAGTATGGAAGATTAATTTCCTCTAATGTTTCCAGTGAACTCAGTTCGTTCATTCTTGTGGCCAGTCTGAGGACCGGAGTTGTTAGAATTTTTCCGATGCAAAGTATAAGGAATGATATAAGCGCAATTGTGCCGATTGTGACCATAAGCATTACGTCAAAATGCTTATACCCTGCGATGATCGGGATCTGGCTTCTGTCAACAAATACAACTCCGCCGTAAACCATGGGAGGGTTGTCTACAGCTGTTTTGAAGTTAACAGGAGCGTAAGAGAAATAATAAGATTTGACGTTTGAATTGGCTTCATCTGTTTCAGCAATTTCTAGCAAACCGTATTCATTATTTTTAATTTTTTCCAGAGCTTGCCAGTATGTTGCGTAATTTTTATTTGGCCTGAACGCGGAAGCATGTCCCTGTTTGCCTAATGTTCCTTCAAAATTTTCTCTGGCAAGAAAGGTTGTGAGTTCTTTGTCTTTTTCCTGAATCGAAGCCGATTGAAATAGAATCCAGCCTTCAGTGTTTAAAAGGTAGCTGAATCGCAGTTCCTGACTTCTGGGGAATGCCCATAAGGGGGATTGTTCCGAATTATACAGTGAAAGAATATTACGTATCTGTGATGCTTCGACTGAAAGAAATAAAATTCCGGGAGGATTTTCATGGTTTCCGGGAAAATAGGTATAAAAACGAATGACATGGGTACGGACATGAAGGTTTGAAGCATTGGCATCGGGCAGAGGGTAAACTACTTCCATCACCTGTGAAGGCTGAACTTCCCCTTGTTTTAAAGAGTTCATTTTTTTTAGTTCCAACAGGGGATTCGGTTCTATCCGTGATGATTCGGTTAGGCTCATCTCGTTAACTAGCCCATTTCGTTGTACAAGGACGACGGGCTTTCCTCCCGATGCAGGAAGATAGGCAAGTTCGAAATATTTGTTTCCGCCTGCCCGTAAGTGCCTCTCCATCATGTCTCGCAGTGAGTTAGACTGCATATCGCCTTGCGCGAAGAAAAGCAGATCTGTTCTGCAAGTATCCATGTATTGCTCGACTTCGTGAACAATTGCCAAAGTTTGGACTTTGACGGTTCGAGTCAGTGCAATGTTAACGTATTCGTCAGCTACGCGGTAAGACGTATATCCTGTAAAGAGTAGAATTGCTAAAATGGAGGGAAGGAGAGTGAGTAATAACTTGCCTCTGAGTCCCAGTTTTCTAGATATTTTGCTTACGATGTTTCGCAAGCCTTCCTTGTTGGAATTATTATCTGATGAGGATTCAGCCATGCCGTTCTCCTTGGAGACAGATCTTTTTTAATATAGATAGTTCAAAAATTCACTATCTTTTGCGATATGTCCCTTCGCTTTGTATTGTCAATAGGTTTTTGGCATACGCCTTGCTCTAAAAGTATGTCATGTGTGAATTTCAAACATGGTTTTTGCTAGATAATATAATGATTTGTAATGATTGGGTAATGCTAAAAAAAATGTGGCAATTTCGTGCAAAAGGATTTCATGATGAAAAAAAAGTTGTATCGCGGAGTTCATAAACTCCTTCTCGTTTCGATGATTGTTGTTCCCGCTATACCACTTCTTCTGGCGGTGACTATCGGTTATTATTCATATTCAAAAACAACGGAAAAATTGGTTGTAAGTGCTATCCGTCAGTCGGCTATAGATCATAGGGATATAATTTCGGTATTCCTTAAAGAGAGACAGTCGGATTTGCAGGGATATTTGAATTTAATACCTCCTGAGCATTTGAAGCGAGGGTTTGAGCAAGAAGATATTGCTTTGATGTATAAATATGCTGGTGGTGCATTTCAGGATTTAGGCTTGATTGCTCCAGATGGGGTTCAAGTTTCATATGCTGGAGCTTATGAATTGGTTGAAAAGAAATATCTTGATGCTCCATGGTATCAAGGTGCTGTGAAAAAGGGTTATTATGTCAGCGATGTTTATTTAGGATATCGCAATGTTCCGCATTTTGTTGTGGCAGTCATGAGGCGCATAGATGGTAAACCTTGGGTGCTGCGAGGTACTATCAATCCGGATATATTTAGAAAACTTGTTGATGGTGTTAAACTTGGGGATACCGGTGAAGCTTATATTGTAAGTCAGGATGGTAAGTTTCAGACTGCGCGCAGATCCGGTGGAAGACTTCTCGAAAACGATTTGTTTAATTATCCTTTTCAGAAAAAAAATATAATGACGTTCCTTGGAAATGATGATGGTGCTGATTATTTATTTACATCCGCTCTTATGAATGATGGTAAATGGCGGCTTATCGTCCGTCAAAAGAGAGTTGATGCTTTTCGATCAACTAATAATGCTGGATATACAGTTCTTATTATTCTTCTTTGCGGCGGCGCTTTCATTGTTGCTTTGGCGGTTTTTGCCAGTCGCAAAATTTATGAAACACTTGAACGTCAGGCCGGTGATGTCTGTGCTCTTGAAAACCAGCTTATGCGGGCAGTTCGTCTTGCTGAGCTCGGAGAAATGTCGGCTGGCTTTGCTCATGAAATAAATAATCCATTGCAAATAATGAAAAGTGATCTCGCATTGTTGGAGATGGTTCTTGAAGATGTATTTTCAAGCAACTGCGATCCGGTAATACGCGATGAGGTTCAGGATATTGCAGATCAGCTGAAGTTGCAGATTGATCGTTGCGCAGGGATTACTCGTGAAATTCTTCATTTCGGACGAAGCAGTAAGCCGGAGTTGCAGAATATTAATCTCGCAGTTTATTTGCCCGGAGTGGGGGCTATGGTTGAAAAGAAAGCCACTGTTCATGGTATACAAATGAGTTGTGCGATCAGCCCTGAAATTCCTTTAATTGAGGCTGACCCCGGGCAGTTGCAGCAGGTAATGGTTAATCTACTTAATAATGCGATTCATGCCGTTATTGACCGGCATGGTTCTGAAGGTGGAAAAGTCAGTGTTGATGCTGCGCGCGGAGCGGATGGAAGCGCTGTTATTAAAGTAAGCGATAATGGAACAGGCATCAGTCCTGATAATTTGAACAAGGTTTTTGTTCCTTTCTTTTCTACTAAGGCTCCGGGAAAGGGGACAGGCCTCGGTCTGTCAGTGTGCCACACAATAATAACGTCTCTTGGCGGTGACCTAATCGTCGAAAGCGTTAAGAATGAGGGCACAGTTTTTACTATAACTTTACCTGGAATTCACAGTTAGTTTTGAATCATAGAGTTTTTTTAACAGTGCATGCGTTTAAGGTTTATCACTTGTAGCGAATTCTAATATTAATACTTTTAAAAATCCTTTTTGACTCAGCAGAAAATTGCTGGGCAAGAAGGATTTTTTTTTGGGGTAGAATTTCTTTTTTTGCTTGATTGTTTAACCTTTAAATGTGTTTTTGCGAGATTAAAGTTAATTATTTCAGTGTGTTTGGCTTGGCACGCTGGTTGCAAAAGTAAGTGTTAGAAATTCGTAAAAACAAGTTGGGAAAAGGCACGGAGAAGTCACAAGCAACCAGATTAAGGTGTTTGGCTTCACCTAAAATGAAGTCAGACACAATGCGAGACAGCTATGGAACAGATGAAAATCATGCTTGTAGATGACGAAGAGCGTCTGCTCAGCACAACAAAAAAACTTTTCGAGAAGATGGGGATTGATGTTTTTACATCAACGTCCGGAAAGGATGCTCTCGAACTGCTTAGGACTGAAGACGTACATGTAATCTTTCTCGATATAAAGATGCCTGGAATGGATGGCATGGAAACTTTGCAGCGTATCAAGAAAGATTACCCGCTTATCGAAGTGATCATTCTCACGGGACACGCAACGATGGAGTCCGCAGTGGAAGGTCTGAAGCTGGGTGCGATGGATTTCCTGGTTAAGCCGGTGAGTATGAAGGACATTCTTGGGAAGGTTGAGGAGGCTTTTGAAAAAGTTTCACGCCACAAGAAGAAAATTCTTTCCGCCCGGATGGCTGATGTCGTCGAAGGTAGAAAGTAAAAATTGATAGAACTTCAAGGAGGTTGATAATGAGTAAGATTAAGGTCCTCATGGTCGACGATGAGGAACGCTTCCGTAACACGACAGCTAAGATACTGTCCCGCAAAGGATTTGAAACAGTCCTGGCGGAGAGTGGTGAAGAAGCACTGGAAAAACTGGGGGAAAATCCGGATGTAGTTATTCTGGATGTGAAGATGAGCGGAATGGACGGACATGAAACATTGGCACGGATTAAGGCTCTTAAGCCTGATCTTCCAATAATTATGCTTACAGGTCACGGTGATCTGTCCGGTGCCATGAAAGCTCATAAAACAGGCGCGTTCGATTTTCTTGCCAAGCCATGTGATATCGATCTTTTGGCTGATAAAATTCATGACGCTCATGCTTCTGTTTCCAAAAAGCCTTATCAGGAGAAGCTGGCAGAGCAAATAATGATTCCTCTGGATGACTATACCCTGATTCCGGATAACAGCACCGTGCGTGATGCCATCGCAGCACTGAAAAAGGCCATGAGTGAATTTGTGGCTACAAATAAGTTGATGGACACAGGGCATCGTTCGGTTGTGGTCACTAATCCCAACGGCAGCGTTGCAGGCATACTTAATCCCTTAAACCTTATCAATGAAATCAGGCCCGCTTATCTGACAGCTCCTAAACCTTCTACGGCGGACAGTCTGCAGTATTCAGCCATGTTCTGGCAGGGGCTTTTCACTTCCCGCGTTAAAGAAATCATGAATAAACCTGTGCGTGAACTGATGTCTGCGACTCTTCCGACAATCAGTTTTGACGCAAACCTAATGGATGTTGCCAACAATATGGTGACAATGCCTGCACGGCGCATGGTTGTTCAGAAGGAAGGCAGGGATATAGGCATCGTCCGGGAGCAGGAACTCTTCTATGAGATCGCCCGGATAATCTCATCGAGTTAATTATACTGAAGTAAAGCGATAGAGGTGAAATATGGCACAAGCAGAAAAAGCGGCGACAGGTTACGATAAGTTCGTCAACTGGAAGTTGCTGATAATCCCAGTAGTAATCTTTACGGTGATCCTTCTTTTTCCCGCAACACAGGGAATGAAAAAGGTGGGAATGCAGTATTCCGTTGGCCCGAAGGTTGTAACTAATTATATTAGTGAACAACTTTTTAACTCCAAAGGTTCTGAAGTTGAGCAGTGGCAGATTTTGACTGCTCAGATGATGGAACAAAACATGCGCATGGGAGCTTTATCCAAGACTCGTTTCATGAAGCGTAATGCTAAGTGGCTGAAGAAGTACAAGATTAAAGCTGATCCAGCCAATTTGGAAAAGGCTCTTGCTTACGTGGATACCAATCTTTCAGACGCCGCTTATATAACGGTAATGAAGAAAGCGTTTGATCTTCGAAACAAGAATCTTTCGTATGAGGATTTATCCTCCTCAGAAAAGAAGAGTGCTGATAAAGGAGCGTGGAAAATCAAGGTTTCCATCGCTATGGTTGTCTTTGTTGTCTTCTGCTTCATGACGGAATGTATGCCGCTTCCCGGTGTAGCATTTTGTATCGGCTTAATTCTTGTCTTTACCGGAGTCGTCTCACGAAGTGAGGTTGCAAGTCTTTACTGGTCTGACGCCTGTTGGTTTATCATGGGTTCGCTGATGTTCGCGGCCGCTTTCGTTAAGACGGGAGTGGATAAGAGAATGTGTCTGCTCATGTTTAAAAAACTGGCAGTTCCTAATGTGCGCTGGATTACGTTGATATTCTTCCTTGTAATCAGTCCACTTGCCGCGTTTATTTCAGACCATGCACTGGCAGCAATGTTCCTGCCAATCGGTATGTTGCTTTATCAGAATAGTCTTACTGACGAGATTCCTGAAGATAAGGAACTTGCCAAGATGCTGATGATTGCGATTGCTATGGCCTGTAATATTGGTGGCCCTGGTGCTCCTTCCGGTGGTGCACGAAACGTTATTATGATGACTTATTTGTCAGACATGTTCGGCATGGACATTGGTTATGCCCAGTGGATCATGTATTGTATGCCGTTTGTTATTGTTATGATTCCGTTCACATGGATTGTGACCAATACCGTGTTTAAGCCGAGGATTACTTCTCTTGCTCCAGCTATGCGTCATCTTGAAGGTGAAATAGCAAAGATGGGTAAGTGGGACAGGAATCAGATCTGGGCCATGATCATCTTTGTTTTCATGGTCTTTGGTTGGTTTACTGAGAAGGCATTCTTCAACATGGGAATCTATCCTATCCGTCTGGGTATCGGTGTAATAGCCGTTGCCGGAGCTGTGGCCTATCTGTTGACCGGTGTTGTTAACTGGCGCGATTATCAGGAGAAGGTCGACTGGGGTGTAGTCTGGCTCTACGCTGGTGCAATCATCTTTGGTCGTACATTGGATAAGACCGGTGCTGCATATTGGTTAGCTCAGTCTGTTATTGATACTCTTGCTCCGCTTGGTATGGATAAGGGTATTCCACTCATGTTGACCTCGAATGGTTTGACAGCTGTGCTGACAAACTTAATGGCTGACGGTCCGGCCGCGGCCGCAGTTGGTCCTATCACTTTGAATATGGCTAGTATTGTCCATCCGGGAACAACGTTCCTGCCGTTTATGGCAATGGCTACAGCTATTTCATCTTCCTTTGCATACTGTCTTATTATCGGAACTCCCCCTAACGCAATTGTATACGCCTCAGGATATCTTGAGCCTAAGGATTACCTTAGAGTCGGGGTGCCTATGTGGTTTATCGCCAACATTATGATTGTCCTTCTCACATCATTATACTGGTGTGGAATTGGATTCGGTAGCTTACCGGGATTTTAAAAAACGATAATCAGGTTTATATACCCCGGCGGTTTCCCCTTTAAGGGGGCCGCCGGGCCAGGAGGGTAACATTATGAAAAGCAATGAAAAAAAAGAACAGCTCTTTGTTTATGAAAACGGCTCCACATATTTTTCAAAGCAAACCGAGCGGAGATTTCTTTTTGTTTTCACGCTTGTCATGCTCGTTTGGGGCATGGTTGAAGGTTTAAATCGATTAATAGGCTAGGAGGAAGGTTATGGAAGCTTCATGCACGCAGGCTGAAAAGATGGGAATCAGGGAGTACATGGATACTCTTTTCGCGATTATGCGTTCCCCTGCTAAATATTTTGAAAGTGTTGCAGACGAGAGTGGGTCTAGGCGGGCACTATTCTTTTTAATGATTTCGGGAATTTTTTATTGCTCGGTAAGCATGACATATTTTTTTGAAAATTCCCTCACCATGGGCGTTATTATGATGATTAACGCCGTTTTTATGCCTGCGCTCGGAGCTGCTTTCTCCTTTTGTATGATCAGTATGTCGACCCGGAGCAGAGTGCCATACGGTAAGGTTTTTAATGTCTATGCTTACGCCGGTGGAGCTCTCATGGTCATCTCATGGATTCCCGGTCTTGCAATGGTCTTGGAGCCTGTTCGCGCCGTGCTTGTAGGAATCGGTCTGGTAAAAGCTTGCGGTTTAGGAAAGATGCAGGCGGCTTTTTTAGTTATAATAACTGGTGTTTTACTATTAATATTTTTTTGGACAGCCGCTCCGTTGGTTTTGGAATTGCGGTCAATGTTCGGGTAGAGGTTAAGCCATAACAATTTTTATCTGCCCACAACATGACCCTGCTCTCACTCCCTCACCCGACAGGACCGGGGGCATAGAGTCCCCGGTCCCACTGGTAAGAAACTTTTTGAGGAGTATCAGGACATGAAGAAAATCAGGTTGCTGTTGGTAGATGATGAAAACGATTTCCTTAACGCTTATGTGCGAAGGCTGGTTCGTCGTAATGTTGAAGTCAGTGTGGCGTGTCGCGGTCGGGACGCTGTCGAAGCTGTAAAAGCTACAGACTTTGATGTTGTAGTTTTAGACGTAATGATGCCCGGTATGAACGGCATTGAGACACTTCGGCAGATTAAGGCGGTTTCTCCTGCTCTTCCTGTAATCATTTTAACGGGGCATGCGAAATCTGAAGCTCTTGTCGAGGGAATGGAATGCGGGGCTTTTGACTTTTTGCTGAAGCCGGTCGGAACCGAAGATTTATACTACAAAATGTTAGATGCGATTCGGTCCCGGACTCTCGATTTAGTTTGACCAGCCGGAGAGATAATTATGCGTTCCATCTTTGAGATTATATCAAGAGTTGTACGAAATCCTTCAACTGCGAAGGATGACGGATCAAGGCAGTTTATCGCGCGTTGCGAAAATTTCAGATTACTACTTGCCGCGAACAATAAAGCTTTGGAAATTATGGCGGAGATGAGCGAAGAAGCTCGTTTAAATTCTCTTTTCGGAATGTCACACGTGAGATCTCAAAGCCTTAAAGTCTCGGCAAATGTTCGTCAGATGATAGAGCGTTTATGTCGTATGAATCCCGGAAAATATGATGCTTTAAAAGATGTTTTTAATACTATTGTTATGGAGATGGAAAAAGCTTCGGACAGCCGCGCTGAGCAGTGTCGAGGACCGTTGATTTTAACTATGGATGAAATTTGTGCAGATTCAATTTCCGAAACAGGATCTAAAATGGCTATGCTTGGAGAAATTCGTTCTGAGCTGGGTCTTAAAGTTCCTGAAGGGTTTTCCATAACAGCTTCAGCCTTTATGTTTTTTATGGAAAATTCCGGTCTGGATGATGAGATCAACCGGTTGATTCAGATAACCGACGGTAATGATTTAAATGAGCTTCAAACTCTGGAAGCAAGCATAAAACATGCAATAGATTTAGCCGCTATGCCGATTGAACTTGAAGATTTTATCGAAGGGGCTTGCGCAGAACTTTTGGAAGGCAGACATGATTTACGGTTGGCAATACGCAGCAGTGCTTTAGGAGAAGATTCCGGAGAGGCCAGTTTTGCGGGTCAATTCCTTTCTGTTTTGGGTGTTTCTCCCGAAAACATAACAGATTCTTACCGGGCTGTAGTTGCAAGCATGTATTCTGCTACCGCCATGACTTACCTGCTCAATCAGGGTCTTCGTGAAGATGAGCTTGTCATGTGTGTAGGATGTCTTGAAATGATTGAATCCGTGGCGGGCGGAGTCATATATACTCGTGATCCTATTGGAAAACACAAGAATGCTCTGATAATAAGCGGAGTGCCGGGTCACCCCAGTTCGATTGTTGACGGCAGTGCACTTGCGGATACGTGGGTTATGGATCGTGCGGATCGTACGCTTCGTGATGTTTTTATCGCCGACAAAGAGTGGCAATGTCTAAGCTCGTCAAATGGTGAAATTAATAGAGTTAAAATGTCTGAAAACAGACGCGGTGTTCCTTCAATTCCTTATTCTGTAATTATTGAACTTGCTGAAATTGCGCTCAGGATTGAAAAGCATTTCAATTGTCCGCAGGATATTGAATGGGTTAAATCTTCTGACGGTCAGATTTATATATTGCAATGTCGTCCCTTGTCTGTCGCTGAGTCGCAGAGCAATGGCGATTCAATTCCTAAAAAAGATGAACATGAATCGCTCGCTATTTTGAGCAATTGTATTCCAGCCAGTCACGGCTTTGCCTGCGGTGAAGTCGTTATGGTCGAAACAGATGATGACATGTTTAATTTTCCCGACGGCGCAATTTTACTTACTCATAATGCTAAACCTCGTCTTGCTGCTTTGTTGCCGAGGGCCGGAGCTCTGATCTCAGAGCATGGCAGCGCGACCGGACATCTAGCGAATGTTGCCAGAGAATTTGGAATTCCTGCTTTTATTGGAATTACGGGAGCTGTGGAAAAGTTATCAGGAGTCGGCGTTGTCAGTGTTAATACTGCAACGGGCAGGATTTATCGCGGGTTTCTGAGTGGTCAAAATTATACTCGGGATAATCTTACGGTTCTGCCTCAGAATAATCCTGTAATAACAGCTTTACGAAATACTCTGCCTTTTATTGTTCCGCTTTCGTTGACGGACCCGGATTCTTCTGAATTTACACCGTCTAATTGTGCATCGCTGCATGATATTACCAGATTTTGTCATGAAAAGGCTGTGGCGGAAATGTTCCGTGAAAATGCTATGTGCGCAGCAAATGCCAAGAGATTGAAGGGAGAACGTTTACTTCAGTACTGGCTGATCGATCTCGGGGGCGGAACCTCTTCTTCGGTTGATGATAAATATGTAAGTCTTTCCGATATCAATTCAAATGCTATGAAATCGTTATGGATCGGTATGACGCAAATTCCGTGGGACGGACCGCCTCCGGTTCAGGCCGCCGGTTTAATGTCTGTCATTTCTGAAGCGGCATGTAATCCGGCACTGGCTCCGGGAATGTCTAATAATATGGGTGACCGTAACTATTTCATAGTGTCCAGAAATTATTGCAACCTTCAATCCCGCTTCGGTTTCCATTTTTGCACTGTGGAAGGATATGCGGGTGATGACCCTGATGAAAATTATGCGTTTTTCCAATTTTCCGGAGGGGGAGCGGACAAGTCGCGCCGCATGATTCGTTCTTGGTTAATTGCCGGAATTCTCGAAAAACAGGGATTTATTGTTGATGTAAAGGAAGATTCGCTTTTTGCCAGAATTGAAGGTGTTGCGGCGGAAGCCGTTGAGCAGGCACTTGCCGTTGCCGGATATTTGCTGGTTCATACCAGACAAATTGACATGGTTATGTCGGATTCTAATGCCTATCGAAACTATCAGGTTAAATTCGCGCAGGACATAGAAGCTGTCTTATCAAGTTATAGTATCCAATCTTCCGAGCAGGGGAGGTCCTTATGACAAGTACTTCCTACACGAAGCTGAGATGGAAGCTGATTGCAATAACCTTATGTTTTTCTCTCATACCGCTTTTTGCATTGGGGTATGTTATTCATGATCAGTTCAGTAAATCTTATGAAGAAAAACTGACCAGTAATTTGGTGCTCGTTGTTAATAGTAAGCGGGATACCATCGACATGTTTTTAAATGAACGGGTGGTGCAATTACAGAATCTTGCCAATACGCACACGCTTGCGCAGATGACTGACCAAACGTACCTGAATTCTCTTTTTGATATAATTCATAATACCTCACGGTCATTTATAGACCTTGGCGTTATCGGGCCGGATGGAAGTCATGAGGCTTATAGCGGCCCTTTTGATCTCAGGGATGTTAATTACAAAGACGAAGCCTGGTTTAATCAGGTCATGCTTAAAGGGGTCTATGTAAGTGATGTTTTCATGGGGTTTAGAAATTTTCCACATTTCATCATTGCAGTGAAAAGGCGAGAGGCAGGTAAAACATGGATATTAAGGGCCACCATTGATTCTGATGTTTTTACTACTCTTGTCAGAAATGTGCGGAGCGGTAAGCTCGGTGATGCCTATCTGGTCAATCGTAACTGGGAACTTCAAACTTCCTCAAGATTCGGCGGCAAGGTTTTATCCAAAGCCACATTGCCTGAATATTCCGGTGGCAGACCTGTGGATATTTGTAAATGGACTGAAAGCGGAACAACTCATGTTGCGGCTATAACCTCTTTGTCACTTACTGACTGGAAGCTTGTGGTGACTGAAAGTCCCGGTGAGGAACTTTCTCCGCTGTTGCGGGTTCAATCCATGGTTTATCTTTTGTTTCTTGTTTGTGCATGTATGATTTTTGTCGGCACGTATCTGACGGTGGCATCTGTGGTCGGGAAATTAAAGGCGGCGAATGATGAAAGAGCTGCGCTGGATGCGACGATCATGCAATCAAGCAAAATGGCTTCGCTCGGCAAGATGGCGGCAGGAGTTGCGCATGAAATTAATAATCCTTTGTCCATCATAAGGGAAAGTGCCGGATGGATTCGCGATCTCATCAACGATGGAGAATTGGACGGATTCGAAGCTTTGGATGATCTCAATGAGGCTGTCAGCGACATTGACCGTCATGTAGAAAGAGCGCGGACAGTGACTCATAGAATGTTGGGTTTTGCCCGTAGAATGGAGCCGGCTCAGGAAGATGTTGATCTTAATATTCTGGCTAAACAGACCGTTGCTTTTCTGGAAAATGAAATCAAGTATCGCAATATTGAAGTCGTTTTTGATCTTGACTCAAACCTTCCATTAATAACTACAGATTCTAATCAGGTACAGCAGATAATTCTTAATTTGCTGGAAAACTCAATTGATGCAGTTGCCGAGAATGGAAGTATCACATTGGAAAGCCGTGTCGAGGGATCTTTCATTGCTATGGGAGTTAAGGATACGGGGACGGGGATATTGCCGGATCAGCTTACAAAAGTTTTTGATCCGTTTTTTACAACAAAATCAGCAGGCGAGGGTACAGGATTGGGCCTATCAATTATATACAGTACATTGAATAAACTGGGTGGTAAAATCACAGTGCAAAGTGAACATGGGCAGGGGGCTGTATTTACTTTTTTTCTACCGCTATCAGGTGTTGTCCACGATAGCTAGGAGGGACCATGTCCAGAATAAGAGTGCTTGTGGTGGATGATGAACCTGATTTCTTGAAGTTGATAGGGCGGAGACTTGCGAAGCGAAATGTTGATGTGGATGTTGCAAATAACGGACAGGAAGCCCTTAATTTTTTGTCGAAGACTTCAGTTAATGTGGTCATTTTAGATGTTAGAATGCCGGGACTGAGTGGTATTGAAACTCTTAAGGAAATCAGGCGCAGATATCATGATGTCGAAGTGATTATGCTTACGGGGCATGGTTCCGTGCAGTCGGGAATCGAGGGCATCAGTCATGGTGCATATGACTATATTCTTAAGCCTTTTTTGATTGATGATCTGCTTGAAAGAATACGCGCCGCGAACGAGCATTCTGAGCTTAAGCGACAGAGCAGGAGTGTTTCATGAATCTGGCACGGGCTAAGCGAGTTATTCATTTGGGGCAATACGCATATCCTTTGTCGTATTTGGTGATATTGATTGTTGCTTATGAATGGCCTTTTGCTGGAAGTGTTGCTGCGGTTTTATCTTCCATTGGGTTGTGGCTGATTCTCAGGTCTTCAGCCTGTTCGCTTGAGCAAGCATGTGATGAACAGACGGACCTTAAGAATCAGCTTGTACAATCTCAAAAAATATCTGCGCTCGGTGAAATTTCAACAGGTATAGCGCATGAGATCAATAATCCGCTGAGTATTATCATGCAGGAAGCTGAATTGATGCGGACAAATCTTCACTCAGATTCGACCCAGAAAGAAATGGATGAGCTACGGGAAAGTCTGGATGTTGTTTTTCAGCAGGTGGAACGTTGTTCTGACATTACCCATAAGTTGTTGGATTTTGCCCGAAAGAGACATCCGGTTACACAGTGTGCAGATATTAATCGATTATTGCTGGATATGTTGAATTTGCTTCAATCCGAAACTGAAGCCAAAAATATCCGGATAGTAAAAATATTTAGTGCTGATATTCCGAAAATAAAAACAGACCCACCTTTGTTGCGGCAGGTCTTTCTTAATCTGCTGAATAACGCCGTCCAGGCTGTAGATAAGAGCGGCGAGATTCTGGTAACCACCTGGAACAGTGACGATATGGCTTTTGCTCAGATTCGTGATACCGGACCGGGTATTCCTGAAAAGGAGATAAAGCAAATATTTAATCCTTTTTATACGACCAAGCCTCCCGGGAAAGGTACAGGCCTGGGGCTATCCGTCAGTCTTCGGATTGTAAATCAGTTGGGCGGTTATATTACTGTAGACTCGGAGCCGGGAAAGGGCGCTGCTTTTACCGTTCATGTTCCTATTTAATATCAGAATATCAGGAGTATAAGATGGAAAAATCTTCAAAGGGGATTATTAAAGTTTTAGTTGTGGATGACGAGGAACGTTTTCGGAAAACTACAGTCCGTATGCTTAAAGATAAAGGTTTAGTGGTCGACGATGCTGCTGACGGGGCTATTGCTCTTGAAAAACTGGCGGAAGGTGATTTTGATGTTGTTCTGCTTGATATTAAAATGCCCGGACTTTCCGGAGAGGAAACTTTTCATAGAATTCAGCAGAATAGCTTTGATGTGGAGACGGTTTTCCTTTCCGGACATGTTTCTCTTAACCGGGCTGTAGATTTAATTCAGCATGGAGCGTTTGATTATATTCTTAAACCTGCTTCATTTCAGGATATATTTAAAAAAATACAGAAGGCATATGACCAGAAAATGCTCCGTAACGGCAAAATAGATATCCACGATCTGTTGAGTAATCCTGAATAACCATGCTTAATCATGGAGACATCTCATGACTGAATTTTCTCAAGATAATATGAGACTCTGCTATTGGAACGGTTCAATTAATCCCTTTATTATAGGGATTGTAGGAGTAGGACTTGAGCTTAAGGTGCTTTTAGATATCATTAACAATGATGTTTTCAGGGAGTTTATTCCTGAGATGAAGTTGGTTGCAATAAGTGACGTTCATCAAAAGAAAGACACCTTGGCTCTTCATGAGCTTGGTATTCCATCATACAACACCTATGTTGAGATGCTTGAAGTCCATTCTGAAATTAATCTGGTAATCGAAATGACTGGTAGCGTTGATATGTTTTCTAGTCTCAGAAAATATCTCCCTGAATCTATTTCTTTGATGGATCATCGTGAAATTGTGTTCTTCTGCGGCCTGCATGACATGGCGCTTGTGAAGGGAAATTATAAGAATAATTTAGCTCATCAGCAGGTTCTGATTCAGTCGATCATAGACGAGATCCGGGAAGATATTTTTCTTATGGATAAGAACGGATGTGTTGTTGATATAAACAGTGTTGTATGGCGGAGAGCCGAAATTCCAAAAGCCGAATTGATAGGTAAAACCTGCTGGAACGCCGCACGTCTGCGTGACGGGTCCACTTTTTGTGATCAATTTGATCCTGAATGTCCGTTCCATAAGACTCTCAAGAGTGGGAAAAAAGAAGAATCCCTTGTCACAAAGGTTAATAGCGATGGCCTTTTGCAATATTACAGGCTCTATGCGTATCCGATTTTCGACATGAGGGGTAAAATGTCTCACATAATGGTTATGCATCGGGATATTACTGAACGAACCCATCGTGAAAAGCACCAGAATCAAAGAGATAAGCTTGCTGTCATCGGTGAGATGTCTACATATTTGGCTCATGAAATACGCAACCCGCTTTTTGCAATAGGCGGCTTTGCCAATTCATTATTTAAGTCTTCATGCCTTAACGAGAAGGACCGGGAGAAGGTTCAGATTATTGTTGAAGAAACAAAACGACTGGATAGATTGCTCACGAATATGCTTAATTTTGTTCGTTCTTCTCATACATCAAGAAAGGAATTGGATATAGTTTCGGTTGTTCAAGGTGCTGCTGAATTGATGTCTATCGGTTATGGTCAGCAGGGATACCGGATAGAGGTTTGTTCTGTGTCACCGCTTCCAAATGTCCTTGGGGATGAAGACGCTTTGAAGCAATGTATTGTTAATCTTATTAAAAATGCAGTTGAAGCTATGCCTGAAGGCGGGGATATCACACTTAGTCTCGATTTGCATGATGGCGATGTTGTCTTGCAGGTAACCGATACCGGAGTTGGTATGAACGACCATGAACAGGACCGTGTTTTTAATCCTTTTTATTCTACCAAGGAAGACGGCAGCGGGCTTGGCTTGGCAATGATTAAGAAGATTGTTGAAGAGCTAGGCGGACGAGTGGAACTTGCAAGTAAGCCGGGGCATGGCACAACTGTTTCTCTGTTTTTGCCTCCTGCCCTTGATGTTGAGGTTACGGAAGTAAACGATGCTGGATAGCCCGTTGCTAGAGCGTTAAGTTTCAGTAATGTGTCGAAAATGGCACCGTTTTACCCTTGAATTCGGTTTAGTTGCCATGTACGTTGCAGCCCTCTAGTCTTAAGAGGGCTTTTTCGTGTTTTCTGATCTGTGAATAATTTTTATCTCAAATGCGGGGAAGATCAAACCACGCAAAAAAAGGCTTACAACGTTGAAGTCGTAAGCCTTTATAATGACATGGTGCGGCAGGAAGGATTCGAACCCTCGGCCAACGGCTTAGAAGGCCGTTGCTCTATCCAACTGAGCTACTGCCGCTCAAGAGAAGATCCTTCTAAGCGAGGTTCTCTTCGCGGTCAAGTAAAAAATGAATGGTGATACCTTGAAATTTAATAATTTTTTAGAATTTAGCGAGTATTTGGACGAGCTTGGCCTTTTTCATATGGATTTGAGCCTCGATAGAATGGAAGAATTTGTATGTAAATGGGGGGCTAAGGGAGATTTCCCTGTTATCCATGTGGTGGGAACCAATGGAAAGGGGTCAACTTCAACTTATTTAACTTATATAGCGATGGAGTCCGGCTTAAAGGTCGGAACTTTCACTTCACCCCACTTTGTGACTCCTCGCGAACGAGCCACTATTGACGGTCAGATGCTGTCTGAAGATGAATGGTGTCATCTTGCCAATATGGTAATGGAGATTGCTCCTGATGTTGGTCTGACTTATTTTGAATTGCTTACATGCATGGCTTTGGTTGCGTTCAAAGAACATGGTGTTGATCTCGCAGTGATGGAAGCTGGACTTGGCGGACGTTTTGACGCGACCAATACTCTTGATCCGGATTTGACAGTCTTTACGCCAATCGGGCTTGATCATGAAAAAATACTTGGTGCGACCATCGAACTTATTGCTGCGGATAAAGCTGATGCTATGCGAAAGGGTGGAACCGCCGTTACATCTATTCAGGTTGACGAGGTAATGAATGTTTTGCATTCACGCGCTGAGCAGTTAGGCGTTGAGTTTCATAATGCTGAAAAAATGAATGGAGTTTCAGAGTTATCGCCGACTCTTTCAGGCGTGCATCAAATGCAGAATGCTCATTTAGCCGTATGCGCATGGTCACTTTTCTGCGCTAAAAAAGATTTGCAGTTTAACGAATCTCAGATTTGCGAAGGGGTGAAAAAGGCTTTTATTCCCGGTAGACTGCAAATAGTTAAGGCCGATAGAACCTATATTCTGGACGGCGCACATAACCTTCATGCGTTTAAAGCTCTTGAGTCGGAAATAAAAAGATCGAAAATCGTGCTTGATGCGATTGTGTTTTCCTGCATGAAAGATAAGAATATAGCCCCTGTGAAAGATATCTTATTTGAATTGACGCAGGGGCCGATCATAACTTGCGGTATTCCTGAAAATGAAAGAGCCTGTTTGCCGGAAGATTTTATAGAGCGGCTCGGAACCAGAGTGCAGACTGCTCCGTCACTTGATGAAGCATTGTCCTTATTACCTTCCGGTGACGGGACGGTACTAATTTGCGGTTCCTTGTATTTGCTCTCAGCTTTTTATACAAAGTATCCACGCTTTTTAATGAAGTAGTAAGACAAGAGCCTTTGGCGATCAAAGGTTTTAGGAGTAATAATTGTCTAATCTTTTCAAATTTCTGCCGTCAGTAGATTCTGTGCTTACCAGATTGGAGGAAGAGGGTGCTCTCAGCGGTGTTCCCCGTACCCTAGTTAGAGATCTGGTTAACGGCTTTCTCGATGTGTGCCGCGAAGAAATCAAGTCCGGAATTATTACGGCTGAAGATCAGCTCTCGCTTGATGCTCTTTTCCCGCGCCTGACTTGCCATGTGCGGGCCGGAGCGCGTCCGCATTTTCGTAGAGTTTTGAATGCAACAGGTGTGGTTGTTCATACTAATCTGGGACGTTCGCTGCTTGCTGATTCAGCGGTGAAAGCTGTCACGGAAGCTTGCGGATCATATTCCAATCTTGAATTTGATTTGAAAACCGGAGAGCGCGGCAGTCGCTACAGTCATGTAGAAAAGCTTGTCTGTGACATTACAGGCGCGGAAGCTGCGCTGGTTGTGAATAATAATGCTTCGGCAGTTCTGATTACTCTTGAAACTCTTGCCGCGGGCCGTGAGGCGGTTGTTTCACGCGGTCAGCTTGTTGAGATTGGCGGCTCCTTCCGTATTCCTGACGTTATGACCAAGAGCGGAGCTATTCTGCATGAGGTGGGCGCGACCAACAGAACCCATCCGTATGATTATGAAGGCGCAATTAATGACAACACGGCGTTGCTCATGAAAGTGCATACCTCAAATTTTAGGATAATCGGTTTTACAAAGGAAGTTACGGGAGCGGAGCTGGTAGAACTGGGCACTAAATATAATCTGCCGGTTTATGAAGATCTCGGCAGCGGCAACCTGACAAATTTTGCGGGCCTCGGCCTGATGCGGGAACCGACAGTTCAGGAAGTTGTGTCTGAAGGCGTAGACGTTGTTTCTTTTTCCGGTGATAAAGTTCTGGGCGGTCCGCAGGCCGGAGTCATTGTCGGTAAAAAGAAATATATTGATATGATCAAAAAGAATCCTTTGAACAGGGTTGTTCGTATTGATAAAATGACGCTGGCTGCGCTGGAAGCTACTTTGCGGCTCTATCTGGATCCCGAAATAGCCATGAAAGAAGTGCCTACTTTACGCATGATTATGGAAAAGCCGGAATCTCTACAGCTCAGAGCGCAATCTCTTTCGCGCGTTTTGGATAGATTTCTGGGTGAGAACGTTACCCTTGGTGTTCGCGAGGGTGTTTCCAGAGTCGGGGGCGGTGCGTTTCCTGAGCAGGATTTAAAAACTTTTCTGGTAACCGTGGTTCCACAGGGAGATCTTTCTGTGCCGGAACTGAAAGAACGGTTACTTTCATCTGATCCGCCGCTTGTCGGGCGTATAGAAGATGATGCCTTTTGTCTTGATCCGCGAACACTTACACAAATTGAATATCATATGGTGGCTGAGTCTATTTCACAGGCCCTTAATCTTGATAAATAGAAGGATTTAACATGAATAAAATGCTTGAACATAAAACGAAAAGTTGCTGGGAATTATTTCAGGATGAAGAACATCAGCTGGCTATGGATGATCTTAGCGCACGTTACATTGATTTTTTGAGCCGTTGCAAAACTGAGCGTGAAACAATCAAGTATGTTGAAGAAGTTCTGCTTGAAGCTGGTTTTGATGACTACATCGGTTCAGATAATTGTTTCCGTTCGTTCAAGGACAAGACAATTTTTATTGCCCGTAAAGGTAAAAAGACTCTTTCCGATGGATTCAGACTGGTCGGTGCTCACGCAGACACTCCCCGTCTCGATCTGAAGCAGCATCCCCTTTATGAAGATTTGGGTATCGGCATGGCTAAAACTCATTACTACGGCGGCATCAGAAAATATCAGTGGCTTGCACGTCCGCTTTCCCTGCATGGTGTGGTTGTAAAAATTAACGGCGAAAAAGTTGATGTTGTTATAGGTGAAGATCCTAATGATCCGGTCCTTACTATTTTAGATCTTTTGCCTCATCTTGCATCCAAGCAGGTTGAAAAAAAGGTCAGCGATGCTTTTGAAGGTGAAAAGTTAAATATCGTTATGGGACATTCTCTTTCATTTTCAAAAGATGATGTCGAAGATAGTGATGAAAAAACTAAACCATCCGTTAAACGTAAAATTCTGGAAATCTTGAACGAGAAATACGGCATCATCGAAGAAGACTTTTTCAGCTCTGAAATGCACATCGTTCCAGCCGGACCTGCCCGCTATGTCGGACTTGATAAGTCTATGGTCGGTGGATACGGACAGGATGACCGTTCCTGCGTATTTTTAGCACTCGAAGCATTCCTTTCCGAACCTGATCCGGACCATGCACAGATTGTGCTGTTCTACGATAAAGAAGAAGTCGGTTCCGAAGGTTCAACCGGCGCCAAGTCCCTTTTCTTTGAATACTGCCTCGAAGATCTCATTGAAGCATGGGAACCCGGCATGAAGATGTCCCGCATTATGATGGCGGGTAAGGCTCTTTCAACTGACGTGCACGCCGCAATCGACCCTGATTATCAGGATGTGCATGAAAAGCTGAACTCCGCTTATCTCGGCTACGGTCCATGTTTCTGCAAGTTCACTGGACACAGAGGTAAGGTCGGCGCAAATGACGCACACGCTGAATATGTTGGCTGGTTGCGTAAAATTTTAGGTGAATCAGAAGTTCCATGGCAGATGGCTGAACTCGGTAAGGTAGACATGGGCGGCGGGGGAACTGTTGCTAAGTTCCTCGCACTCTACGGAATGGACGTTATAGATTTCGGCCCTCCGGTTCTTTCCATGCACAGTCCGTTTGAACTGACAAGTAAAGTTGACCTTTATGCTACTAAACTGGCTTTCAGTACTTTTTTGCGTAGTTAATTTACTAAAAGTTTTTTCCTTCTGGTCGCTGAAGGCAAAAAAATCTTCAAGGAGCATAAATGCCTGTAGTTATGGGGACAGCGGGTCATATTGATCACGGTAAGACCAGCTTGATTAAGGCTCTTACCGGAACTGATTGCGACAGACTTGCTGAAGAGAAAAAGCGCGGCATCACCATTGAATTAGGTTTTGCCAGCCTAGATCTGGGCGGTGACCGTCAGCTTAGTATTATTGATGTTCCCGGCCATGAAAAGTTTGTTAAAAACATGGTTGCCGGAGCGGCGGGGATTGATTTTGTTCTGCTGGTAATAGCAGCGGACGAAGGCGTGATGCCTCAGACCCGTGAACATTTGGAAATATGTACGCTGCTTGGGATTGAGCGCGGCTTTGTGGTGCTCACCAAAGTTGATATGGTTGATGAAGAATGGCTTGCGCTCGTTAAAGAGGATGTAAGTGAATTTCTGGCCCCGAGCTTTTTAGCCGAGGCCCCGATTTACGGCGTTTCTTCGCATACCGGGCAGGGCCTTGATGAACTTAAAACCGCGCTTGCCGATTTTATGGACAGTTTTTCTACTAAACGAAGAACCGATCTTGCTCGGCTGCCTATAGATAGAATCTTTACAATGAAAGGGCATGGCACTGTAGTAACGGGCACGCTCATTTCAGGTCAGTTTTCAGTGGGCGACGATGTTGTAATTTATCCTGCTATGACTGAAACGAAAGTACGCAGTCTGCAATCTCATGGCGGCTCTGTTGAAACAGCTCCTGCCGGACGCAGAACAGCGGTTAACCTTCACGGTGTTGAAGTTGATGACATTGAGCGCGGTGAAGTTGTGGGCAAACCGGGCACGTTGTTTCCGTCTAAGGTATGGGATGTAGAGATAACCTGTCTTCCGTCCTCGCCACGTTCTTTGAAGCATCGTAAAGAAGTTCATTTTCATCATGGTTCAAAAGAAACTATGGCGAAAGTGTACTTTCTGGATAGAGAAAAGCTCGTCAAAGGTGAGCGCGCGGTCTGCCAAATCCGTTTCGATCAGCCCATGACCGGAGTCTATGGCGACAGAATCGTAATTCGCTCATTTTCGCCGCTGAGGACCATTGCAGGGGGAAGCATAATAAATCCTATGGGAAGTAAGGTTAAACGCTTCTCAGAGGATGTTAAGCGCTTAGAATCACTGATTGATGCTAGTCCAGAAGATCTGATTCTCATGCAACTGGAACTTGCGGGTAACGCAGGGCTGAATTTTCAGGAACTGTCCATCATGACAGACGTGGCATCCAAGCCGCTCGAAAAGCTATTGCAGTCCCTAGGTGGTCAGCAGAAGGTCTTCCTGTACGATAAAGAAAGCCGCAGTTATATTTTCGGTGGTCATTATGAAAGTCTTGTGAGTGGATTCATAAAATACTTAGAAGATTTCCATAAAAAAGATCCTATGAAGCCCGGTGTATCCAAAAGTGAAATAGGTTCAGCATGGGGCAAGGGGCTTCCTGCCAAGCTTTTTCATTCGATAGTTGAAAGGCTTACTAAAAAGAATGAAATCGTAGTGGCGCAGGATATTATACATCTTCCCGGTCACAAAGTTTCAATGGCTTCCGATCAGCAGAAGTTGCGCAACATATTATTTGATGCATACGATAAGGGCGGACTGACTCCGCCGAATGTTAAAGATATTCTGGAGCCGCTTGATCTGGTCTTCAAAGAGGCCGCACCGGTGTTTAAGCTGTTGCAGGATGAAGGGGCAATTGTAAGAATCAACGATAGTTTATATTTTGCCACATCTGCGATTGAAAAGCTTAAAGTAATTCTTGAGGGATATTTCGCAGACAATTTAGAATTAGGGCCGCCAGATTTTAAAGAGCTGACGAATCTGTCCAGAAAGTTTGCAATACCACTTCTTGAGTTCATGGATAAAGAAAAGTTCACCATGCGGGTGGGCGACAAGCGCAGACTTAGAAAAACCGGTGTAGTTTAAAGCTATGCTGTGATTGATATGAATATATGCGGAATCAAGTTAATGCTTGGTTCCGTTTTTTTTTGTAATGCAGATTGAAATACATAAATCAGGAGTAAATATGGAAGGTTTTGACATCAAAAAAGTGATTGAAGAAGGTATCCCGTTTGACCTTTTCTTAGGTCTCAAGGTTGAACACCTAGAGCATGGCTATGCAAAACTGCGTTTGCCTTACCGTCCTGAGTTCATAGGCGACCCGAGACGTCCGGCATTGCATGGCGGTGTTATCTCCATGCTGATTGATACCTGCGGCGGAACAGCTGTATGGGCATCGGGAGATGTGCGGGATCGTGTTTCCACAATTGATATGCGCGTGGACTATCTGCGTCCCGCTGGACCGGAAGACCTAATCGCCGAGGCCCGTGTAAGGTTGCTGGGCAACAGGGTGGGGAATAGCCAGATTACCGTTTATTCTGCATCTGACCCTGATCTGATTGTTGCGGAAGGGCGCGCTGTTTATAATGTGCGGAAACATTCTGATGATGTGTAAGGATTTTTTATTTAAATTTATAGGTAAATGAAATTGGTGAATTTGATATTTTTAAATTTGAGATGCATATTAATTCAAAATATTCTTTCATGGTGATTTTGTGAAACTGGATATGCAGAAGGAAAATAATGAAGTTTGGTAAATACAAGTATGAGCAATATGAAATTCCAGATCCATGTGTTTTGGATGTAGCTGATCAATTTTACAAAGGGGCTATGGTTCTTCATGGTCAACCTGCATTTTCAGGTGTTGTTGTACCGATGATAACCAACGCAGTGCTTTCGCTTGAACTTTATATCAAATCATTGAATACAATATCAGTAATTAAAGAATATGAAGACTTTGGCAATGGTGTTAAAGGTGGGAAAGTCACAGGAGTTCCTCGTGTTAAGGTACACACGTTAAGTTTGCTTCTAGGTGCGATTCCAAAGGAAGTTATAGACAATATTAATGAAATATATGCTGAGGGAGCGTCAAAATATTCTTTTGATGATTTGATAGAATTGGTTAAAAAGTATGACACGTTATTTGTTGATGTTAGATATTCATTTGAAAATGATGTGCTCGCGGGCTTTAATTTTGTAGATTTATTTAATTGTATTGATGCCATAAAGACTGTGATTAAAAATATTAAGCCTATTCATTGGGCTTATTTGTAAATTGTCGAGTTCGTAAGACATTTCTTAAATTTTAGCGAATAAATTTAAAAAAGCCCTCCGTTAACACAATCAGCGTTAATGGAGGGCTTTTTATATTTATTCAGCCGAAATGATAAAATTGGAGAGTCGTATCGATTCGCAAAAGCAACTGTTGGATTCGATATAAAGGATTAAAGTATAAGTATTTAATATTGCTTAGAATTAAAGAAAGCGGGGACTGGCAAGGGTTTTGCGAGAGATTTTCATGAAAATGTCGAGACTGAAAAAAGCGCATTAAAAAAGGGATCAGAATTAATTCTGATCCCTTGATCATTCGCTGGGGTGAGTGAGGGGATTTGAACCCCCGGCCACTTGGGCCACAACCAAGTGCTCTACCAACTGAGCTACACCCACCGTGTCGAGAAACAGTGACTATCTAAACCCGGGAAAATGGTCAAGAAGTTTTTGAAAAAAAATGAAAAATAATGCATAAGAATCTTCATCAGACGGTAAAAATCAAAAATAAGGAAATATATTATGGATAAATTAGTAATTGAAGGTGGAGTCGCTTTAAAGGGGCCTATCCGTGTAAGTGGAGCTAAAAATGCTGCTTTGCCTATTTTGCTCGCGTGCCTTCTGCCCGAAGGACAAGTTAATCTGACCAATGTCCCGCGCCTTAGAGATATTCATACTACCCTTAAACTTCTGGATATTCTGGGCTGTGAGACTTCCTTTGATGGAAATAACGTCACCAGCATTGTTAAAGACTTGAAAGTTGAGGCCCCCTATGACCTAGTTAAGACCATGAGAGCCTCTGTATTATGCCTTGGGCCGCTCTTAGCTTTGAAGTGTGAAGCGAAGGTGGCCTTACCCGGTGGGTGCGCTATCGGGGCACGTCCGGTTGATTTACATCTATCCGCATTTGAAAAGATGGGTGCGGAGTTTGATTTGGAATCGGGCTATATTCATGGGCGTTGTAATAAACTTAAAGGCGCTCATATTAATTTTGACTTTCCAACCGTTGGCGGCACGGAAAATGTGCTCATGGCGGCGGCGCTTGCAGATGGTGATTCAATAATTGAAAATGCAGCACGTGAACCGGAAGTTGAAGATCTTGCAAATTTCCTTATTGCCTGCGGAGCAAAAATCACCGGACATGGAACCAGTGTTATTCAGGTTGAAGGTGTTTCTTCGCTCAAAGGCTGTGATTACAAAGTCATGCCTGACCGCATCGAGGCCGGAACTTATATGGTTGCCGCCGCAATGACTGACGGGGAACTGCTTATTCAGGATTGCCCGTATGAGGAACTTGATGCTGTTGTTTATAAACTGCGCGAAATGGGCGTGTGGGTTGAAGAGAAAAAAGATGGCGTGCTTGTTCGCAGGAATGGAGAGTTGGTTGGCGTTGATATCACCACGCAGCCTTTTCCCGGTTTCCCTACAGATATGCAGGCCCAGCTTATGACTCTTATGTGTCTTGCCAAGGGAGCGGGAACAATCGAAGAAAAAATCTTTGAAAATAGATTTATGCACGTTCAGGAATTGCTCAGAATGGGTGCTAATATTAAACTTAAAGGCCGCACTGCAATGGTTCGAGGCGTTTCCGGCCTGACCGGAGCACCTGTGATGGCTTCTGATTTGCGCGCCAGTGCCTCGCTTGTTGTTGCGGCGCTTGCGGCTTCCGGCAGAACTGATGTTCAGCGTATTTACCATTTGGACAGAGGATACGAAAGACTCGAGGAAAAACTTTGCGGAGTCGGGGCGAAAGTCTGGCGCGAAAAAGAGTAGTTCTTAAGAATCACTGATTATGAATAGAAGTGATAGTAAATCTTGTTTAGTAAGCAGGCCCGGAATTCCGGGCCTGCTTTTTTGGCAGAAGCTGGTGCCTGCTTTTGTTTTTGGAATTTTATCTATCAAGTGGCTGTTGCCGTGTTTTGTTGCTTTTTTTGTTTATGTCGTGATTCTCTTTTCGTTCAGGCTTCAAAAGGGAACGATTGTCCTTTTGGTGCTGATGTTTGCGCTGGGCAGTTTTTATGCTTCGGCAGTGCTACCGGTTCCACCGGGCGGAATGCCGGATTGGATGGCAAGTAAAGAAAAAGTTCACGTTAATGCGGAAATAGCAGCCATAAAGGGAGTTCCCGGCAATCGGCTGAAAATTATTCTCAAAAATGTTCTCTGTACAACCTCGCATAAAATTTCCGGCGAAAATAATTCTGAAACGGTTAACGAGACAACGAAGCTTGCCGGATATTTGCTCTGGACATGGGAGAAGCCGGATGTTTTCCCCGTCACGGGACAGCAAGTAAATCTGTTGATAAAAGTGAAACCTATTCATGGTTTCAAAAATGCTGGAGTCTGGGATTATGACTTCTACAACAGAACTAAAAACATTTTTTATCGTTTCTATACTCGCGGCCCGCTCAAAAATGGCGAGCTGAAACCTGTTGATCCCGGTTTTTGGGAGCGGCTGCGTGCAGATTTGCGCAATCGGATTGTTCGCAATACTCCGTCAACTCAAGGTGGCGCAATTTTTCCTGCGCTTCTAACCGGAGACAGATTCTTTTTATCTAGAGACACAGTTGAACTTATCCGCAGGGCGGGAGTTTCACATTTGCTGGCTCTGTCCGGTTTGCATGTCGGGTTTGTCGCATCAATCGGTTTTGCTTTCGCATGGTTGATAGGTTTATTCTTTCCTCAAATTTATTTGAAAATTCCGCGAATAAAACTGGCGGTTATTCTGGCAACGCCGCTTGTGCTCTTTTATTTATGGCTGGGGCAATTTTCCCCGTCTCTTTTGCGAGCGGTGTGCATGTTCGGATTCTGGGGCTTACTGTTGCTCATGAATCGGGGCAGGGTGCTGCTTGATGGCCTTTTTCTGGCGGTAGTGTTGATACTGACCTTTTCTCCGCTCAGTGCCTTTGATCTTGGATTTCAGCTTTCAGTGCTGGCTGTTGGTGGGATCGCTGTTTTTTATCCATATTTTCAATCTATACTTCCTGCCGGAATAACTATTCTTGGTAAAGTTACCCATTTTATTCTGGCCGTTCTGGCGGTTAGCCTTTGCGCGAATATTACTATTCTTCCGATTACAATCTGGAATTTCGGAGTGCTGATTCCGAATTTAGTTTTTAATGTTTTGTGGATTCCGCTTTTAGGCTTTTTCCTTATGCCAGTTTGCGGAGTGGGCTCCCTTGTTATGTCGTTTGTGAATACGGCCGTTTCTCAGAAGCTTTTTTCATTAGGTGCGGCGTGTTTTGACGAAATGTTTTCTCTTGTGCGGACAGCTGTTTCTGCCGGATGGCTTCCCGAATACGCTTTCTATCGGCCCTTATGGCAAGACTTTATAATATATTATGTTCTGCTGTTACTTTGCCTTTCGCTCCACAAAAGCAGAAAAGTAAAATTGACGGCAGTTTGCATGATAGTTCTGCTGGTTGGTTCGCGTATAGGCGTAATGTATAATTCAGGTGAATTACCGGGAATAGGTTCTGAATTTGTAAAGGTCGATTTGCTTGATACCGGACAGTCGCAAGGTCTTGTAATTACCGGGCCAAGAGGAACAAGGACCGTTGTTGACGGCGGTGGATCATTTGGAGATTCTTTTGATATCGGTAGAGCAATTGTCGGCCCTTGGCTGGCGAGCGGTCATTTGCCGAAAGTTGATAATATTATTCTTACCCATGCTGACAGGGATCATTGCGGCGGCCTTGCTTACCTGCTGGAAAAATTTGATGTCGGTCATTATTATTCCGATGGAAATATGCCCGGGGGAGTCATTGGTGAAAGGTTTAAAAAAGCTTTTTCTGAAAATGAACTGGTACCTGAAAAAGTTAAGCGCGGTGACATCATTGAATTGGAACCGGGGTTAATTTTGCAGGTTCTTCATCCTGCTTCGGATTTTAAAGGAACGAAAAATAATCGTTCACTTTTTTTACGACTGGTTTGGAATGGCAAGGGGCTTATTTGCATCTCGGGTGATGTAGAGAAATCAGGAATCAAGACACTGCTTCGCAATAATGATGATCTTTCAGCCGATGTATTAGTTTTACCGCATCACGGCAGCGCAGGGGCTTATTCCCCTGAATTGTATGGCAGAGTAAGTCCCAAAATTGCTGTTGCAGCGTGTGGCTTTTTGAATCGATATAATTTTGTTGTAGAAAAAGTTGAGTGCGAATTGCGGACTAGAAAGATCAAAATTTACAAGACTTCTGAAAAGGGTATGATTTCAGCAAAATGGAATAAGTTAAGGGAAATTATTATTCGACCTTGAAATTTATGAATTTCTATGTTTTTGATTAAGAACATAACTTGATTTTGATGCTTAAAAGTGACAGGGTTTTGGTGTATGGTACTCTGTTTTAATGTTCAGCTTGCCTTAATGGAGGTGCGTCTGCATGCGAATGCTTATTGTTGACGATGATTTTTACTGCCGCAATATGTTGCATGAGATCATGAAGCCTTACGCTCAATGTGACATAGCGGTTAATGGCGAAGAGGCTGTATTTGCTTTCAAAAAGGCCCTTGAGGATGAGAAAAGGTACGATTTAGTTTGTCTTGATCTCGTCATGCCGGAAATGGACGGGCAGCAGGCTCTTCGGGAAATAAGATCAATTGAGAAAGATTTTAAAATTAATGGGGATGACGAAGTTAAGGTTATCGTGACAACGATGCTTGATGATCGCAAGGAAACCCACGATGCTTTCTTCCTCGGTGGAGCTACTTCTTATCTGGTTAAGCCTATTGAGGAAGATAAGTTGCTAAAAGAAATGAAAAATTTAGGTTTTTCAGTGTAATTAAAGTTGGTCTTGGCAATTAGATTTACGAGTATATTGCTGAGAGATAAATTTTTTTAAGCTTTATTATTTACCTGAAAAGATTTGAAATCCGCAGCATTTGTTGCGGATTTTTTTTGCTTAATTTATTATAGTGTATTATTTAAAGACGTTATAGATGTAGAACTGAATTGAAGTTCCTTAGGAAGTGGTCTATTGTGTCCTATTCAAATTAAGTTTTATCCGCCCTTTGTTGGCGTACTATATAAGGTTCTTAAATAATGTCTCAAATTTTAGGTGTTAAATTTAACGATTTCGGTCAGATATACTATTTTTCTTCCGGGCCTTTTGTTGTCCGCGAAGGACATTCAGTAATCGTAAAGACTGAACAGGGGATGGGGCTCGGCAAAGTCTTTGTTGTACAACAGGATTTGCCAGAAGATATAACTGAAGATTCAGTCAAAACAATATATCGTCTCGCAGGTGAAGAAGATCTGGTTATCGACGGTGAAAACAAAGATCTATCCCGCAATGCCCTCAGATTCTGTAAGGGATGCATTGAGGGGCAAAAGCTCGAAATGAAGCTTGTTGATGTTGAGGTTTTCTTTGATCGCAGCAAGATGATTTTTTATTTTACCGCTCCCGGAAGAATTGATTTTCGTGAGTTGGTTAAAGATCTGGTTAAAGAATACAGAACACGCATTGAACTTAGACAGATCGGTGTCCGGCATGAAACTCAGATGCTTGGCGCAATAGGTAATTGTGGGCAGATTTGTTGCTGCCGTCGGTTTATGCGTAAATTTATGCCTGTTACTATCCGCATGGCAAAAGAGCAGAATCTTTTTCTTAATCCGACAAAAATATCAGGTATATGCGGTCGTCTTTTATGCTGTCTTTCTTTTGAGCAGGAAAATTACGAGCAGTTTCACAAACGTTGTCCAAAAATTGGTAAACGCTATAATACTGCGCATGGAAATGTTAAGGTTACACGGACGAATTTCTTCAGAAATACTTTGACCATCCTGCCGGAAGTTGGTGAAGAAATTGAAGTTTGTCTTGATGAGTGGCCGGATGTTTTAAAAGCTACATCTCCGGATCAGCTTGTAAAAAAGGAACTTCCGAAAGATGATTTAGATTTTGATAGTAATGAACCGCAAGCTCGAATTAATTATAATGATCGAGATAGATCAAGTAAGCCGGCAGCTCCCGGGCGTGCAGATCGTCCCGAACGACCTCGTGCCGCAAGGCCGGAGCGTCCTCGTCCAGCTAGACCGGAACGTCCGCGTCCTGAAAAAAAGAAGCGTCCTTTTGTAAGCAGTGATGCTCCTGAACCTGTTGCAGAGCGTGATCGTGTTGCTTCAGAGCCAGTCAATAAGTCTGAAGCAGAAACTCAAGAGAAAAAACCTGTTTCTAGAAATCGCCGTCCTTCAAGGCGCAGGCGCAGAAAAAAACCTGCAGGTGGCGATTCATAAAAAACTAAAGAAAACTAGAATTGATTATCTTCGGGTTGTCGGCTATATGGCGGGCAGTTCGTGAGAAGTTAATAACCTTGCGGCCGGTGAAAGTAATAATACTCATCCGGCTGCATGTTTTTGTATGTAGTGTCTTTTTCCAGCTTTGTTTTAATGCGGAATTTTTAACACGCTGAATTTAAGGCTGTTAATTGCGCTGTTTTTGTCACCGTAACAGGAGAGATCGATTTTGGATTCGTTTTTTATTACAACTCCCATTTACTACGTTAATGCCAAGCCTCATCTTGGTCATGCTTATACGACAATTCTTGCTGACTCCATGAAACGGTTTCACAAGCTAATGGGAGATGATACTTATTTTCTCACTGGAACGGATGAACACGGTGATAAAATAGTTCAAGCTGCGGAAAAAGGCGGACAAACTCCAAGTGAGTACGTTGACGAAATCAGTGCCCTGTTTAGAAACCTTTGGCCTGATTTGCAGATTGAAAACGATGACTTTATCCGGACTACAGAAAAACGCCATATTAAGTGCGTTCAAGAAGTCCTGCAAAAAGTTTATGATAAAGGTGATATTTATTTCGGAGAATACGGCGGACATTATTGTTTCGGCTGTGAAAGATTTTATACCGAAAAAGAACTCGTTGACGGTAAATGTCCTCAGCATGAAACAAAGCCTGAATATATAGCTGAGAAAAACTACTTCTTTAAGATGTCTAAATATCAGGACTGGCTTATCGGGCATATTAATGCCAATCCAGATTTTATTCGTCCTGAAAGATACCGCAACGAAGTAATGAGCCTTCTTAAATCCGGTGCTCTTGAAGATTTATGTATTTCCCGTCCTAAAAGTCGCCTCGAGTGGGGCATTGAACTTCCATTTGATAAAGATTTCGTTACATATGTTTGGTTTGACGCTTTAATCAACTATATCACAGCACTTGATTATCCAAAGGGTGACAAGTTTAAAAAATTCTGGCCTTCTGCCAACCACCTTGTTGCTAAAGACATTCTCAAACCGCATGCTGTTTTCTGGCCTACAATGCTTAAAGCCGCTGAAATTGAGCCTTATCAGAATCTTAATGTGCATGGATATTGGCTGATTAAAGATACCAAGATGTCTAAATCACTCGGAAATGTTGTTGAGCCGCTTGAAATGGCTCAAAAATACGGGGTTAATGCTTTCCGTTATTTCCTCATGCGTGAGATGGTTTTTGGTAATGATTCAAGTTTTTCGGAAGAAGCTCTCGTAGGTCGGCTTAACGCGGATCTGGCAAACGATCTCGGAAATCTTTTCAGCAGAACTTTAGCTATGACTCATAAGTACTTTGGCGGGTTGGTTCCGGCCGAAGGCGAAGAGGGTGAAGAAGACTGCAATATTAAGAATATTGGACGCGCCAGCATGGCTGCTTTTCAGCAGAACTTTTTGGAAGCTAAGTTTTCAAGAGGTTTAGAATCGTTATGGGAGCTTGTGCGCGGGTTGAATAAATATATAGATACAACGCAGCCTTGGACTCTCTATAAAGAAGAAAATCTTTCCCGCCTTGGCACCGTAATGTATGTTCTTCTTGAGAATATGCGTAAAATTGCTGTTCATTTGTGGCCGGTAATGCCTGAAGCCAGTGAAAAAATGTTGGCCGAGCTTGGAATTACTTTCCGTCCTGAGAAAGTTAATCTTCAAGGTGAAGTTGATGTATGGGGCCTTCTTGAGCTTGGTACGGAAGTCGCCAGCAAGTCGAATCTTTTCCCAAGAGTTGAGTTTGAAAAAACTCCTCCTGTAGAAAAGAAAAAGAGTGAGAAGTCTGCCCAAAAAACTAAAGAAGTAAAAACTGCGATTGAGGGAATTATTGAATTTCCTGATTTCCAGAAAGTAGATATGCGAATTGGAACGGTTCTTTCCGTTGCCAAGCACCCTGATGCCGACAAATTGTTGATAGTGAAAATTGATACCGGAGATGAAAAGCCGCGTCAGGTTGTTGCCGGATTAGCCGAGTTTTTCTCTCCTGAAGATCTTGAAGGCAAGCAGGTTGTAGTCGTGGTTAACCTTAAGCCCCGAAAACTTAGGGGTGAGGTTTCGCAAGGAATGATTTTAGCTGTCCGCAACGGGGACGGGATGGAGCTTTTGACCGTTACGGCCGGTGTCGCTAACGGGTGCAAGGTTTCCTAATTAAATTTATGTTGCAAAATAAAAAGGCAGATCATTTTTGATCTGCCTTTTTTATGGTCTATCGATTTCTAGCTGTAATGTGGCGGTGGAACATCTTCTACATTGCCTGATGCTGAGGCGATATCTTTTAGATCTTTCATTTGTCCGGCAAGGATATCAATTTTTTTTTCGAGTTCTGAAATTTGATTCTGCTGAGCAATAATGAAGACGTTCATGTCTTCAATTATCCTGTCCTGCATTGCAAGACTGGTTTCCAAGGTTTCAATTCGGTCTTCAAGTTTATTTGGGGTATTCATGAATTCAAAGTGCCAGAACAAAGAATATAAGGCAATTGTGTAATGATTAATAATTTATATTATGCTGAAATGATAGATTAAAATATATGTAACTGGAAGATCAAATGGCTGAAAAGGGGTTGGTGAGCGGGGTGTTAAGCTTTTTTCTTATCAGGAATGTCGTAAGGAACTGATGCACCGTCTATAACAATGTTGACGATTCTTCCTTCGGTCCGCTCGATATGCTCTTTGTAACTGCTGAGTGAGTTCATGGTAGAAACTGTATCTTGAGTATTCGACCAGACTCCTTGAAATTTTTGCAGTTGATCATGCAGTTTTTTCATTTCACGAAGATCTGCGGAAAAGCGAGATGAATCATTAGCTAAAATTTCTATGGCTCGCCATTTTGTGTTAGAATCCATAGCTGTCTCTCTTAATCACAGCATCCGCATATAGGGATAGCTAAAATCTTGTTAGCCATTTCTTTTCCCAACGCGTATTCTGAGGAGCGAATTCTGATGGTCATTCTTCCACAATTTCTAAGCACATTTATAATAGTACCTGGAATAATACCCATGGAAAGCAGTCTGCTACAGAAGCATCTGCCTCCTTGTAAACTGATAACCCTTACTGACACACCTTCCTTATAGCAGGATAGTGGTCGTGGCTTTTTTGTGTCTGGTAGTACGTTCATTGCAATTGATATTTAAATTCATTTAGACTGTTTGTCAATGTCCTAATTCGTTTGGAACTGAAAAAGACGGGAATTCGAGACTTGCTCATCTGCGAGTAATGTTTTATGGCTTTCTGTCACTTAAAAGTCCTAAAGAAAATATCTCAAACCAATATTTGGGTGGAGTTTATGCCTAAACGCACTGATATCAAGAAAATTATGCTTATCGGCTCCGGGCCGATTGTAATTGGCCAGGCCTGTGAATTCGATTATTCCGGAACTCAGGCTCTTAAAGCTCTTAAAGAAGAAGGTTACGAAGTAATACTCGTAAATTCTAATCCTGCCACAATAATGACCGACCCTCATCTGGCCGATCGTACATATATAGAACCGATTGAGCCTGGAACTGTTGCTAAGATTATTGAAAAAGAAAGACCTGACGCTCTGCTGCCTACTCTTGGCGGCCAGACAGCTCTGAATACTGCGCTTGCAGTGGCTGAGATGGGTGTTCTTGAAAAGTACGGCGTTGAACTTATCGGTGCATCTGTTGATGTCATTGAGAAGGCTGAAAGTAGAGAGCTTTTTCGTGCAGCAATGGAAAAGATTAATCTCAAAGTTCCTTTCAGCGGTATTGCCCGTAATATTGATGACGTGCGTTATTGGGGTAAAAAGATAAATTTCCCGATTATTATCCGTCCTGCATTTACTTTAGGTGGTACCGGCGGCGGTGTTGCTTATAATATGGAAGATCTCGAAAAGATCGCCATGCAGGGAATTTCCGCAAGTTTACAAAGTGAAGTTATGCTCGAAGAATCCATTTTAGGATGGAAAGAATACGAGCTGGAAGTAATGCGCGACAAAAAAGATAACTGCGTAATTATTTGCTCCATTGAAAATATAGATCCCATGGGTGTCCACACTGGAGACTCCATAACTGTTGCCCCGGCACAGACCCTTACTGATGTTGAATATCAGATTTTGAGGGATGCTTCTCTCGCCATCATGCGTGAAATCGGAGTTGAAACCGGTGGATCAAATGTTCAGTTTGCAATTAATCCTGCAAATGGCGAACTTGCAGTCATTGAAATGAATCCACGGGTTTCCAGATCTTCGGCCCTTGCTTCCAAAGCAACTGGGTTCCCTATTGCCAAGATCGCGGCAAAGCTCGCTGTCGGTTATACTCTCGATGAAATTCCTAATGATATCACCCGCGAGACAATGGCTTCTTTCGAACCTACCATTGACTACTGCGTAATAAAAATTCCTCGTTTCACCTTTGAAAAATTCCCGGGAGCCGAAGATTACCTCACCACAGCGATGAAGAGCGTTGGTGAAACCATGGCAATCGGACGTACTTTTAAAGAAGCTTTGCAGAAAGGTCTTAGATCTTTAGAAGTCGGTATGCCCGGCTTCGGTAAAAATTTCGAAAAACCTGAGATAGATCGTGAAGATTTGATTGGACTTATACGTAAGCCCAATTCAAAACGTATTTTTGCACTTCGCGATGCCTTCCTCTGCGGTTTCACTGTAGAAGAAATATTTGATATTTGTAAAATAGATCCTTGGTATTTGAATCAGTTTGAAGAGCTTGTTCGTTTTGAAGAGAAACTTAAAACTTTCACTCTTGAAATCGGCATGTATTCTGAAAACACAGAAATTCCGGCAATGCTTAAAAAAGCTAAAGAGTTAGGATATTCCGATCCGCAATTGGCTACTCTCTGGAAAAAAACTGAAGAAGAAGTCAGAACATTCAGAAAAAATCTCGAAATCAAACCTACATATTATCTGGTTGACACTTGCGCCGCAGAATTTGAAGCCTATACTCCTTACTTCTACTCTACTTATGAGTCAGGGCAGGAAGCTGAGCCTATGGAAGGCCGTAAGGTAATGATTCTGGGAGGCGGTCCTAACAGAATCGGACAGGGAATTGAATTTGACTATTGTTGTTGTCATTCCGCTTTTGCTCTTGAAGAGATGGGCGTTAAGTCAATTATGGTCAACTCCAACCCTGAAACCGTATCAACTGATTATGATACTTCAGATCGACTTTATTTTGAGCCGCTTACTTATGAAGATGTTCTTAATATTGTTGAGTTTGAAAAACCTGATGGAATTATCGTTCAGTTCGGTGGTCAGACTCCGCTCAATCTGGCAATTCCTCTACTGAAAGCAGGGGTTAAAATTCTCGGAACTTCACCGGACAGTATTGACCGCGCTGAAGACAGAGAAAGATTTCAAGCCCTTCTTCATAAACTTGATTTGAAGCAGCCTGCAAACGGAACAGCCCGTTCACTTGAAGATGCTCAGAAAATAGCTACTGAACTGACATATCCTTTAGTGCTTCGTCCTTCTTATGTTCTGGGCGGACGCGGAATGGATATTGTCTACAGTGATGATGAATTTGAATCATATTTCCGTGAAGCCTCAGTTGTTTCTCCTGAACATCCTATCTTGATAGATAAGTTCCTTGAGAATGCTGTCGAAGTAGATGTTGATGCTCTTTCTGATGGCGAGCAGACTTATGTAGCAGGCGTTATGGAACATATTGAGGAAGCAGGAATTCATTCCGGTGACTCAGCATGTGTACTTCCGCCTCATACGCTGAGCCCTGAAATAGTAAAAGAGATTGAACGGCAGACGGTAGCTCTTGCAGCAGAGCTTGAAATTGTCGGATTAATGAATATTCAGTTCGCGGTTAAAGACAATGTTGTTTATATCATTGAAGTTAATCCAAGAGCATCAAGAACAGTTCCGTTTGTAAGTAAAGCAACAGGAATTCAGCTTGCAAAGTTTGCAACCAGAGTAATGCTCGGCGAAAAACTTTCTGACTTAGATCCTTGGTCTCTCCGTAAAGAAGGTTTTTATTCAGTTAAAGAAGCGGTATTTCCTTTTAACAAATTCCCGAATGTTGATGTAAAGCTTGGACCTGAAATGCGTTCTACCGGTGAAGTTATGGGTATGGACGTTCTGCCCGGACTTGCTTTTATGAAAGCTCAGCTCGGAGCCGGACTGAAACTTCCACTTGAGGGAACTGTTTTTATCTCTGTTAAAGACCGAGATAAAGAGGGGATTGTTACTACTGCTCAGATTTTTAAAGAGCTCGGATTTAAGATCCTTTCTACAGGAGGCACGGCGACCTTCCTTAATGAAAAGGGAATTGAAACTGAAAGAATTCTTAAGGTGAATGAAGGGCGACCTCATGTTGTTGATTACATAAAAAATAACGACATTGATCTTTTAATAAATACGCCATCCGACAAAAAAACGGTTTCTGATTCGAAAGAAATTAGGCAGACCGCCTTGTTGTACGGGTTAGCATATACAACGACAGTCGCTGGCGCGCATGCCATGGCTTTAGCCATAAAAGACCATCGCGGCACAGGGCTGGATGTACGGTGTTTACAGCATTACCATAACATGGAAAAATAAACTGGAAATTATCGGGCCGGGCACATGCTCCGGTCCTTTCCTTTTTGAATACAAGAGCAGGAAATATGAAAAAAGAATATTGCGGACTCTTTGGAATATGCGGCCATCCCGAAGCAGCAAGAATGACCTATTTTGGTCTTTATGCTATGCAGCATCGCGGTCAGGAATCTGCTGGAATTGTTACATGGGACGGCGATACAATCCGTGAACAGAAGGGCATGGGATTGGTTGCGGACGTTTTTAACGAGCGTCATCTAAGTAAAGAATTGAAAGGTGATATTGCTATCGGGCATGTCAGATATTCTACTACCGGCGCATCACTGATAAAAAATGCTCAGCCGTTTGTTGTAAGATTCGGCGATTTGCGTCTCGCGATTGCCCATAACGGTAATCTTGTGAATACGAAGGAACTTCGTGATGAACTTGAAGCGCAGGGCTCAATTTTCCAGACTACTATGGATTCAGAAGTTTTCGTCCATCTGATCGCAAAAAGTCTGAATGGAAATACCATTGAAGACGCTGTCATGAAAGCTTGTAAAAAGGTCAAAGGGGCTTTTTCACTTTTGATTCTTGCAAATGACAAGATGATTGCAGTTAAAGATCCTCATGGATTTCGCCCTTTAGTGTTTGGTAAAGTTGGTGCCAATTATGTTTTCGCCTCTGAAACATGCGCATTCGATCTGATTGATGCTGAAGCCATTCGTGCCGTTAAGCAAGGGGAAATGGTTGTTGTTGAAGACGGCAAACTGACATCTTATATTTATGATGACACTACTCCCAAAAGGCAATGTATTTTTGAATTGATCTATTTTGCACGTCCTGACTCCATTATTTTTGATGAAGTTGTATATGAAAGACGTAAAAAAATGGGGCAGATTTTAGCTAGAGAAATGCCGAAAGATGTCGATTTTGTTATGCCTTTCCCTGACTCCGGTAACTATGCCGCTGTCGGATATTCTCAGGAATCAGGACTTCCGCTTGAACTCGCCATGATTCGAAATCATTATGTTGGCCGTACTTTTATTCAGCCCTCACAGGATATGCGCGATTTCAGTGTTAAGATGAAGCTTAATCCTGTTCGCAGCATGATTAAAGGCAAGAGCATCATGATTATCGAAGATTCCATTGTTCGCGGAACAACAATTCGCGCAAGGGTCAAAGAACTCAGAGCGCTTGGCGCACGTGAAATTCATATGCGTGTCAGTTGTCCCGCAATTCGCTTCCCTTGTTATTACGGAATCGATTTTTCATCTAAGGGTGAACTTATCGCGGCTAATAGTACTGAAGAAGAAATTGCAAGTTTTATCGGTCTTGATTCTCTTCATTATCTTTCAATTGATGGTCTTTTGGACTCAGTTGAAGATAGAGATTCTTATTGTCTGGCATGCTTCAACGGTGACTATCCAATTGAGCCCTGCTCCTGTTCCGGTAAAATGTGTTTGGAAGATAAGTGCTAGCAACAAAGTAATGGAGTATTTTCATTTATGAATGATCCTTTTGTTTGTGCACGATGTGCCGCTAAAGGCCCGACATGTTGCGAATTGACTCCAGGCTGTGAAGAAGTCTGTTTTCCAGTTTCTGAATATGAACGGGAGCGCATTCTAGAATGCGCTCTCGATTTAGGCGGGTTCGTTTTACAACCGAACACCGCCCTTTTTATTGAAAATTTACTTCGCTTGTTTCCTGATCAGCGTAGGGCTGTAAAAGAGTTGTTTCCTCCGGGAGGAGCTCATTATCGGTTAGCGGTTGATGAATCGGGAAAGTGTCTCTTTTTGGGAGAGCAAGGTTGTCTTATACCGCAGGATTTTCGTCCCTATTATTGCCGCTTATTTCCTTTTTGGACAACTGAGGGCGGCAGAATCAATGTTTTGGAAATAGCGACTTGTCTTGCTCAACTTGAAAATAAGAGTCCGGGAAAATTGCTCAAAGCTTTGGATGTTTCTCAGGTAAAAGTCAGAGATCTTCATGCAAGGCTGAGACGGGCATGGGGATTTGATCCTCAGTCAAAATAGTTTTTTTGAGCCAACTGATATCATAGTCGAATTTTAGATTAATTATTATCCGGACCAGTTATCTGATTTGATAACTTGCGAGATTAGCAGATGAAGAAAGTTTATAAAATAAGTCTGATTGTAATGCTTGTGATCGGGGTTCTCGGGATATCTTCTGCGGCCGGTTTATACTACTGGGCCTCCAGAGATTTGCCGGGCTTTAAGAATGTTACCGATTACAACCCGCCTCTTGTTACTACTGTGTATACGCATGATAACAAGGTGCTTGGATATTTCTATAAAGAAAAACGGTTTTTAGTAAGAATGGATGAAATGACTCCGCTTCTTTCTAAAGCTTTTCTTGCCGCTGAAGATGCTTCTTTTTACGAGCATGACGGTGTGGACTTTTCTGCTATTTCACGAGCTTTTGTAGCCAACCTCAGGGGTGGCTCCATTAAGCAGGGCGGAAGTACCATAACTCAGCAGATTATTAAGCGTTTGCTGCTTACTCCTGAAAAAAGTTATAAACGTAAAATTAAAGAAGCAATTCTTGCTTTCAGGCTTGAGCATTATCTTGAAAAAGATGAAATACTCACAATTTATCTGAATCAAATTTATCTCGGCGCAGGGGCATACGGTATTGAAGCGGCTGCCCGTGTTTATTTCGGTAAACATGTTAGCGATTTAACCGTTGCGGAATGTGCTCTCCTCGCAGGATTGCCACAGGCTCCGAGTCGCTATGATCCATATAGACATCCTGAAAGAGCAAAAGCTCGCCAGCTTTATGTGCTGGGGCAAATGTACGAGCATAGGTGGATTGACCGGGATCAGTACAATACTGCTATAGACCAGCAGCTTGTATACAAAAGCATGGAAGACCCGTCTTGGCAGAATGGTCCATATTATCTGGAAGAAGTTAGACGCTGGCTTCTTGATAAGTATGGCGAAGAAGCTGTTTATTACGGCGGTCTCAATGTAGTAACAGCTTGCGATTTAAAACATCAGAAAGCGGCTGATGAAGCTGTCCGAACCGGTCTTGAAAATTCATCCACCAGAAGGGGATGGAAAGGGCCTTTGGCTCAGTTACAGCCTGCCGATTTTCAGAAATTTTTGACAACCGATGTTGTTCCGGTTTCAGAACTTAAACCCGGTTACTGGGTGAAAGTTTTAGTGACAAAGGTTGCTAAAACTGAAGCCGCAGTTAAATTTGGTAAATATTCTGCGAAAATGCCTGTAACAAGCATGCACTGGTGTCGTAAGCCGGATATTCGTAAAGCTCATGATCAAGTCCGTCCTGTTAAGGACGCTACAACTGTTCTAAAATCAGGGGATGTTGTCTGGGCTAAACTTACCAAAGCCTTTTTTAAAGACGGCAGTGAAGTTAATTTCAATCAAGTCAGTGCTGATGCTGCTGAGCTTGAAGATGTCAGTTGGACTGTTGATTTAGTTCAGAGACCCGTTGTCGAAGGTGCTTTAGTTTCTATGGACCCTAGGTCCGGTGAAATTAAGGCAATGGTTGGCGGGTATTCATTTCATAAAAGTCAGTTCAACCGTGCAACACAGGCGAAAAGACAGCCCGGTTCGGCATTCAAACCCATTGTGTACTCAACAGCAATGGACAATGGTTATACTCCGGCATCTATCATGATGGATGCTCCGTTTGTATATACTGATATGGTTGCAGGTAAGCTCTGGAAGCCGGAAAATTTTGAAGGAGTTTTCTACGGACCGACTTTGTTGCGTACCGCTCTTGTTAAATCACGAAATCTGGTAACCATCAGACTTGCTCAGAAGATGGGTATAAGTAAAATTGTGGAACGTGCTAAGACAATGGGACTTGAGGGCGAGTTTCCTCATGATTTGTCAGTTGCGCTTGGTTCCGCATCAGTTACTTTGATTAATATGATCGAAGCTTACTCCGCTTTTGCGCGAGGTGGTACATCCGTTAAAGCCCGTCTGGTTTTGACTGTAAACAGTGCCTGGGGTGAGCTTCTTTATGAATCAAAGCCTGAAGTCCATGATGCAATCAGCCCGCAGACAGCTTATATAATGTGCAGTCTTCTTAAGGAAGTTGTTCAGCGCGGCACAGGGTGGAGAGCAAAAGTACTTGGTCGTCCGGTTGCAGGTAAAACCGGAACTACAAATAATGAACATGATGCTTGGTATATGGGATTTTCTCCTTACCTGCTGACTGGTGTGTTCGTTGGTTTTGACCAGTTGACTCCGATGGGTAAATGGGAAACCGGCTCACGTGCCGCGAGTCCTATCTGGGTTTCTTATCGTAAAAAAGTCGAGAAGGATTACCCTTATATGGACTTTCCACAACCAGACGGTGTTGTAATGGCGAAGATTGATGCCGCTTCGGGCCTGCTTGCCGGGCCGGGATCAAGTGAAACATTCTTCCTTCCGTTTAAGGAAGGAACCCAGCCTACCAAGACAGCTACTGGATCAGGATCAGGTTCTGAAAGTGGCGGTTCTTCCAGTGAAGATCTGTTTAAGCAGACTTTCTAAGGTTTAAATAAGCTGGTTTGAAATAATACCAGTCGAAAATTAATCAAAAAAAAGGGCAAATCTTTAATTAAAGATTTGCCCTTTTTAGTGGTCAAATAATTCTTATTTAGGATAAGTTGAAATTCCGCCGTGAGCTCCAGACCATTCTACTGGATTGTTGAGGAAATTTTCGACTTCATCCAAAGACTTGGTGTTGAAGTATTTTTCTTTTTTACAGACGTTCAGAATATCCCACCAGTTTGCCAGTGAGAGCATTTCAAGTCCTGCTGCAGCAAGGGTTTCCTTGGTGTTTGGGAAAATTCCGTAGTGGAAGAGTACAAAAGTATGAGTAACTTCTGCGCCTGCACGACGAAGAGCTTCAGCAAAGGTTATTTTGCTGCGTCCGTCAGTGGTTAAGTCTTCAACAAGAAGAACTTTCGCTCCTTCTTTAAAATCACCTTCAATCTGTGCATCGCGGCCAAAACCTTTTGGTTTTTTGCGCACATACTGCATAGGAAGCATCAGTCTGTCAGACAGCCATGCAGCAAAGGGGATACCGGCTGTTTCGCCGCCTGCAATACAGTCGATTGACTCAAAGCCTACTTCTCTAAGAATAACAGAAGCACCGAAGTCCATCAGTGTCTGACGAACACGCGGGTAGGAAATAAGTTTACGGCAGTCAATGTATACCGGGCTGGCCCAGCCAGAGGTAAACTTGAAAGGCTCATCAGCTCTGAAGCGAATAGCTTCAACTTCGATGAGCATTTTAGCTGTAATTTCAGCTATGGTTTCTTTGTCTGGAAAGCTGGTAGGAACCATTGTTTCTCCTTTGTTGTTGTATGCGTAAAAAAAGCTGAGCCTAAAAAAAACGGCTCAGCCTCTATCAATCAACCAATTCCCAATAAAGGGGAGTGTCGGGGTTGAATATTCGAACCTCGTCCTCTCCCGCTTTGAAGAGCCATTCCATTGAAACGGGTATATCTCGTTTGGCTAGAGTAATTGTGCTGCCATTGGGAGAAAATCCGTAAAATCTGGCTCCGTATATAGAAGTAAAGCCTTCGAGTTTTTCAAGGGCGTTATTTCTTTCAAAAATTTGAGTTACATAACCGATTGAGGTCGGCGCATTAAAAATTCCGGCAGCAGCCCCTGCTTTTTCTTTGCTTGAACACGGGTGCGGCGCAGAATCTGTTCCGAGAAAAAACTTTTCATTACCCGAAGTTGCTGCATCACGTAATGCTTCGCGATCTTCAAAAGTTTTCGCAACCGGCAGGCAGTACATGTAAGGATTCATGCCACCTTTAAAAAGATCGTTGCGGGTCAGCACCAGATGATGCGGAGTTATGGTCGCAACCGTGAACTCGTCTTGATCAAGAACATAATCAACTGCGGTTTTGCAGGTCAAGTGTTCGAAAACTATTTTCAGTTCGGGAAAGTCCTTACGAAGCGGTGCAAGCACTCTGTCTATAAAAACTGCTTCGCGGTCGAAAACGTCAACTTTCGGGTCAACCACTTCTCCGTGGACGGAAAGTGGAATTCCAAGTTCTTGCATCACTTCGAGTACCGGATAAACTTTCTTTATGGAAGTTACTCCGCAGTCGGAATTGGTTGTAGCTCCTGCTGGAAACAGCTTAATTGCATGGAAAGCTTTAACAGCGCAAGCTTCGCGAATATCTTCCGGGTCAGTTGTATCTGTCAGGTAGCAGGTCATAAGCGGTTCAAAGCGCGAACCTTCCGGGCGCGCAGCGATAATTCGTCTGCGATATTCCTCAGCTCTGGCTACCGTGGTAACAGGAGGGGTGAGGTTAGGCATAACAATAGCTCTGCCGTAAATTTTTGCAGTGTAGGGCAGCACAGCCGCAAGCATATCTCCATCTCTAAGGTGGAGATGCCAGTCATCAGGTCTTATGATGGTAATTTCAGTGCTCATTATTTGAACTCCGTAATTGTGCGGCAAAGTACAGATGTGCCCCGAATGAAATCTGCAATATCCATTTCTTCTTCGGGATTATGGGAACCGTTGCGATTTCTCACAAAGAGCATTCCTGTAGGAACTCCGGCATTTGCGAAAAGTGACGCATCATGTCCGGCTCCGCTTGGTATAGCTTCTATTGGCAATCCTTCCTCTCCACAAGCTTTATTTATGCGCTCAACAATACTTTGGTCAAGCACTGCGGGAGGAGTTTTTACAGGTTTATCAAATTCGAACTGAACTTTGCGGTCATAAGTTATTGTCGCGCATTCAGAATGGATCAGCGCTTCAATGGCGGCAAGAGTATGTTCATATTGACTTCTTGCCTCAAAACTGAATGTCACTAAGCCGGGAATGCGTGACATTGCATGGTTTTGCGGGTTGGTTGTCATAATTCCGGTTGTTACAACCAGATCTCCACCATGCTGTAAAATTGTGGTCCAGTGATCGTCTATTCGGGTAATTAAATCCGCAGTTGCAAAAACAGCGTCACGTCTAAGCCAACGCGGAACTGCTCCTGAATGTCCGTCTTCACCGATACAAAGAATTTTTCTGTGTCTGATGTTGCCGCGGATTCCGGTGACAGCTGCAACAGGAAGGTTGCGGGCAATCATGACCGGTCCCTGTTCAATATGGAGTTCAAAGAAGGCTTTGATTTTAGATGTATCAATAAGCTTTTCGCCTTTAGATATTCTGTCTACATCTGCTCCGCAGTGAGCCATATGTGTTCCGAGAGTCTTGCCGTCATCGCGTTGAGGAAGAGCTTGCTCAGATTTTTCCAGTTTACCCAGAAGAGCTTTGGAACCTAAGTAGCATGCGTCGAACCACGCACTTTCTTCTCCGCGCAGGGCTATAACTTTAACGGGAGTTTCAGGGGATGTTCCGGTTCTTTTGTATTCAACCAGACATAGAAGGCCAGCAATAACTCCGGCCGCACCGTCATAGTTTCCGCCTTGCGGAACGGAATCAAGATGTGAACCAATCAGTATGTATTCCTGATCTTGAGATATTTCTTCAAGTTCAATGACAAGGTTTGCAGCCGCATCACGCGAAGTGATAAGCCCTTCACCTTTGGCAAAGTTCTCAATCATGTCGAAAGCTTTACTTTCACCTTCGCCATATGAAGGGCGTGAAACCCCGATTTTATCTCTGGATAATTCTTCCAGATCGGCAAACAGTTTTTCTGCATCACTTGTAAGATGTTCGAGACTTGGCTGAGTTTCTAATACTCCATGTGGATTCATTTTATTCGTCCCCACTGAATGTTCGTTTACTGTTGTTTGCATATTATTATTTATAAAATGTAATTTCGTTCAGATCGCTAAGGTGCAACCAGTCCGGGAAGGAAAGTTGCCAGTCCTGGAACGTAGGTGACGAGCATCAACACAAGGATATTGATGAACAGGAAAGGCCACACTCCGTTGATGATGGACATGACCGGCTTATCAAGTGTTGAAGATGCAACAAAGATATCCAGCCCGAAGGGGGGAGTGATCATGCCTATGCAGATGTTAAGGCAGACGATTTCACCGAAATGAATCGGGTCAATTCCCATAGACACTGCCACCGGGAAAAGTGGTGGGACGAGTATAAGGAGCGCGGAGTTCGGGTCTATGAACATTCCGGCAATAAAGAATGCAATGTTAACAATTATCAGGAATGTGATAGGTCCGGCCTGAATGTCTGTCAGGAAATTGGTAATCAGGATTGGAACCTGAGCAAGTGTTACAAAGTAGGAAAGAACACTGCCCATTGCCAGCAGAATGAAAATGATTGTGGTTGAAATTGACGCTCTTTCAGTAATGCGAATCAGTCTGGCAATGGTAAGGTTTTTATAAATAGCGGCTTCAACAAAGATTGCATAAACAACTGAAACAGCGGCAGCTTCCGTAGGAGTGAACAACCCTGTGTAAATACCGCCTAAAATAATAATAGGCAGGCCGAGTGCCCAGGCTGCTGCATTAAAGGTTTTAAGGAAGGGGATAGTAGATTTTTCGCCTCTGCCTACGCCTTTTCTAAGACTTTCAAAAATGACCAGACCACTGAAAGCCAGACCAAGAGTAAGTCCGACACCAAGACCACCGATGAACAGCCCTGTAATAGATGTTCCTGTCATCCAACCGTAAATAATCAAGGTGATACTTGGTGGAATGAGCAAGGCTGTTTCTGCGCTGGAAACGATTAGGCCGAGGCTGAATTTTTCGCTGAATCCGGTTTTACGCAGTTCAGGGTACATGAGCTTGCCCATGGCGGCGACTGTTGCAGGTGCAGAGCCGGAGACAGAACCGAAAGCCATTGATCCGGCAATGGTAGTGTGTCCTATTCCGCCAAGCCTGTGAGCTGTGAAATGTTTTATAAGGTCAGTGAGGCGTTTTGCAATTTGGCCTGATGCCATAAGTTCGGCAGCAAAAATAAAAAATGGAATCGCGAGAAGTGTGGAAAAGTTAATACCACCGACCATTTTTTGAATAAGTACCGGGTCGGGAATTCTTGAAAAAAGAAAAGTTTTGGTCAAAAAAGCAGGAATGCCGAGGACAAGCAGCATTTCAAACCCACAAACGAGCATTGTGAGAGCTATCAGGATTATTATCGGAGTCATATTATGCTACCGCCTTAGCTGTTGGAGCGACAAGAAGAGGTTTATTGTGACGGTCGTTTACACCAATAAGTTCCAGTCCGTATCTGAGAGCCAGAAGTATGAACCCTATGGTCGGTGCAACGTATAGCCAGTACATGGGCAGTCCAAGCGTCGGGCTGACTTGGCCTGTACTCATAACGAATTTAACAAGCGCAACTCCAAGCCATGCAAGGTAGCAACTGAATACAATCCCTGTTGTATTGATTAATAAACAGATAATTTTTTTGGGTATCTTCGGGAGTCTTTCAAGAAGAGTCGTAACCGCGACATGGCGGCCTCGTTCCAACGCAAGTCCGAGAGCTAAGAATACAGCCCAGACCATAAGCAAACGGGTTGCTTCGTCTATCCATGCGAAAGTACTTGAGTATTGGGGTAAAATTTCTCGCACCAATACATTAAAAGTATAGAGGGCGACCATGATCAAATTTATGGAAATGACGAGAAATCGTTCAACGGCCCTAATTCCTGTGAGTATGGAATTTAGTATTTTTCGCATAATTTTCTCCCGAAAAAAAAATAGGCGGGAAAGATAAGTCTTTCCCGCCTGAATGGAATGTAACTATTCTACAATACGCTTGTATTCAGCTTCGTAAAGCTTAACGAGTTTTTCACCTTCGCTACCTGCACGATCAAGGTAAGCGGCGATGGTTTTAGGATACATGAGGCTACGCATGGTTGCGCGGTCTGCGTCGGAAAGAGGGCTGACTTTTACGCCTGCTTTTTTGATTACAGCAAGAGCGTCTTTCTGAGCCTGTTCTTTATGAACTTCAACACCGGGCATAACTTCCATGAAAGCTGCTGTGATTACATCCTGATACTTTGCAGGAAGGCTGTCCCACCATGATGGGTTGAAAAGAATGAAATCTTCCATTGCGCCGTGTTCGGAAAGAACAAGGTACTTCTGAACTTCGTAGAATTTCATGCGCTGAATGGTATCAAGAGGATTTTCTTCACCATCAACAACGCCGTTCTGTAGTGCTGTGTAAAGTTCACCGAAAGGCAATGCGATAGCAGAAGCTCCGATTGCAGAAAACTGCTCGATGAGGATTTTTGAATCCATTACGCGAAAACGCTGTCCTTTGTATGCTTCAACTGAACCGAGAGGTTTGTTTGAAGTAAAGTTTTTGCGTCCGTTAGGCCAGGTTCCAACAGCTTTGAATCCTCTGGGGCCGAAACTTTTAAGCAGTTCTTTACCAAACTTGCCCTGACGAAGTTCCTGCGCTTTTGCGCGGTCAGTAGGGAGCAGGAAAGGAATATCCATGATGGATACAGATGGGTTGAATCCGCCAAGGAATGCAGCGGCAGATACAGTACCTTCAATTGTACCGAACTGAACACCTTCGTTTATCTGACGCTGGTTGCCGAGCTGGGAAGAAGGGAAAATTTTAAATTCAACAGCTCCGTTCGTGCGTTCTTTAACAAGCTTAGCGACTTTTTCAAGTCCCTGATGGCGAGGCTGAAGCGCTGATTCGATGTGTCCGATACGAGCTTCGAATTCTGCAGCTCCGGCAGATATAACTCCGCCGAGAACCATACATAAGGCCAATGCAATTGAAACAATACGTCCAGATAATTTCATTCGTAATCCTCCTGATTAAAGCAGCAATGTTTTGATTCCTAATAAGTTGAAGTACAAGGGTGATTATTGTCAAGAAGATTCTCATTTTTGAAACAAATAAAAAATCTATTCACAAAAATGAGAATTTAAGTAATTGTTATGAACAAAGTTGGCAAAACCTTTTTTTCGTATTGTTTTAGCGTTTATGATTATAAAAATTAGAATAGCGGAGAATTTAGATGGGCGAATTGAGTGCCAAAGAAATAGGTCAGAGACTCAAGGCTTTCAGGCTTGGTAGTGAATATAGTGCGGAGGACATTGCAGCGAAAATAGGTATATCTCGCGCAGCCCTTTACCGCTATGAAAAGGGAGATCCTCCTAAGCTTGAAACCCTTGAAAGTATTGCTGAATTGCTTGGTGTTTCGCTAACTTCTTTAATGGGGGTCGGGGTTGAATATGTTCCGTCTGCTGTGAGTTTTTTTGAAAGAATGCGACAGGCAGAATCCGTATCGGAACACCTGTTTGTAATGTTCGGTCCTGTTTCATACTTATTGACTACCGATGAATTTGATGACGTTTTGGCTGCCGTTCTAAAAGAAGATCTGTCTTCGGGAATACCTGATTTGAGGCAGGCGACAAGATCAGTTGATGAAATTTTAACAATTTTGAAAGAACGCAAAAAAGCTTATCATGAACGCAAACCAAGCGTGGTCAGTCTTGTTTCTGCATCGGAACTTGAAAGATTTTTGCGTAATGGTTTCATTGGTAGATATGATTTGCCCGCAAATGTGTTAAAAGAACGTAAAGAGATAGCGCGTAGAGAAGTCGAAAATGTTTTGGATATGCTGGAAAAACAGCCTATAGGTGTTCAAATCGGGATATTGCGGGACTCTATACCCAGTACGAGTTTTCAGATTTTCAGACAGCCGGAACGTTCTGTGCTTGCAATAAGTCCTTTCAGGCTTGGTGAGTTCCCTAATGTCCGTCTTGGTGTTGCAATGATAACCTCGGCACCGGAAGCGCTGGTTCTTCATGAAAAAATGGTAAACGAGCTTTGGGATAGATCTCTTAAAGGACTTGAGGCAGCCCGTTTTTTAAGGAAACTTATTCAGGAAACCGGCTCATAGAAAGGAGGTAACGTATGCCTTTTATAAGAGTTGAAACTAATATGAAAGTTGAATCTGCCGAAGCTGATGCGTTTAATGTGAAGCTTTCAGAATTCACATCAATCGCATTAGGTAAGCCTGAAGTGTATGTTACTGTCATGCTGCATCAAAATGTCAGTATGTTGTTATCCGGAAGCAATGAGCCTGCCGCGTTTGTGACTCTGGGCAGTATCTCCTTGCAGTCTGACAAGTGTGCAGAATTATCAGAAAAATTTTGCGGATTTATTTATAAAGAATTTTTGATACCCGGAAGCAGGGTCGTTATTGAATTTCGTGATCTTGAACGTTCCATGTTCGGTTGGGACGGGCGGACTTTTTAAGTAAAAAAAAGTCCCGATGCAAATTATAAAATTCGCATCGGGAATAGATTGTTCACATGTCGTCTGGGACGATTAGAGCAAGGACAGATCCCAGTTAAACGTACTGGTTCTGGTAGGGGTTGGAACGGCTTTAGGCCATGATTCGGTGATTGTCAGAAACATTGAATATCCGGCACTTTCAAGTTTCTTGGTTACAACTCCTAAATCGAGTTCCCAGCCGGGATAAACCCAGTAGTTCTGGTTGTATTTTCTGACCCAGCAGATTTCTTTTTTCTGGCTGTAGATAGGGCTCATAAGTTCAGTTTCTTCGGCAATGATCCTTGAAATTCCCAGAGGCCAAAGGCCTTTGGTCACAATTCCTAAAGGAAGCGGGCTGTGAGCCGGAAGGGCAAGGAAGTCTGCCTTTGAAAGTTCAGGGCTGACGAATGCTGAGGAAAAGCCCATTTCATAAAGTTCCATCAGCGCAAGCGGATTGGATACATTACAGAATGGTCCTGCGTGAAAGTGTAAATTGTCGTCGTCAGGGAAAAGTCCTTTCTGCCATGGAGAACCAAGAACAAATTCTGTTGCTCCGTGTTCAAGACAGTAAGCGACAAGCTGTTTTATTTCAGATTCTTCGTTCGGCCATATGACCGGAGGAAGATGCCACCAGATCTTTGACACAAGCGGTTTTGGAGTACGGTCCAGAGCATTGGCGGAAAGCCAGATACCTGTGCCGAACTTATTTTTTCCGCGCGGAGGGTTCCTTTGCAGACTAAGAACTTTAACACGCTCAGTCGGGTTGAAAGGATGCGGAAGATCCACTTGAACGGAGCTTGAAGTTTTTTCTGGTACTTTAATTTTTGAGAGAGCTGTTTCCAGCTTCTTAAGAGAATTGACCAGACCTTCTTCGCGACGGTCGATCAGGAATACTCTGGTACCTGATTTCAGGCGGGCTTTGCCTTGAATCGGAATAGATACTTTGCCGCGTTTAGGGACAGATCTTCTGATTTTCAAGGTCTGATGTCCGGGCTGATCCTGATAGCCGATGCGGAGGAAATCACCGCTCAGAAGTTCCTGACGGCATTCGAAGTAAGGTTTTCCGTTTTTCTCCTGCTTGGTAATTCCGATGAGAAAACCGGAACCGGTTTCATTATTCGGATCAAGCGGAACAAATGGACGCTGCGGCAGAAAGTTTGAGTGGGATGACGGTCTGCTGAGAGCCAGTTCAAGTAATTCAACTGCTGTCTTGCGGACTTTGGCATCATTAGGATGATCGCGCAGCATGCGGTAACCTGTGACAGTATAGTAAACGTAATGCGGACCTTTTTTACGGCCTTCAATTTTCCATGAAGATACTTCTGGAACTGAAAGCATAGGTTTGGTCAGCACGTCGAGACTTAAGTCCAGACAGGAGAACAGGCGTTTTGGCTGATCTTTACGGGAAGAGCCGCCGTAAAGCCTGCGACAGGGTTGCACACAACGTCCACGGAGGCTGCTTTTTCCGCCGAAGTAGGAACTCCAGTAGCAACGGCCTGAAACACTGTAGCAAAGGGCGCCGTGAACAAACATCTCAAGGGTGATTGATTCAGGGCAGGCTTCAGCCATCTGTTTGATTTCTTCTAAGTTAAGCTCTCTTGGGATAACCACGCGAGTGACACCCAATTCAGCTGCAACTTTAAGTGCGGCAGGGTGGCTTACATTGGCAAGGGTAGAGAGGTGGATTTCACCTTCGTAACCAGTTTGTCTGGCAATGTTAACCATTGCAAGATCCTGAACAATGATACCGTCCGGCTTAATCGTCCGGGCGACTCGGTCCAGCAATCTGGCCGCGGAGTCGATATCATCCGGTTTAATTAAGGTGTTCATAGGGATATAGGTCTTAACGCCATTTTCCCGTCCAAGCTGCGCAAGTGCAGCAAGTTCGCTGGTAGAGAAGTTATCAGCTTCCATGCGAGCGGAAAAATGTTTAAGTCCGGCGTATACTGCATCTGCTCCGGCTGCGATTGCAGCAAGGAAAGATGATTTATCGCCCGCCGGGGCAAGAATTTCTGGTTTATGTTTTGTCATAGTGTATCACGCTTTGCCGCATAATGCGGACAGCAAAAATCTATAGGATTAAATCATGAGTGCAAACAATTGCAGGGCAGTTAAAGTCATTGACGTTACGCCCCTCGGACACTCCTCACCGGGTGAGGAAATCGTCGAACTCAAGCTCGAATATCCGGGCTGGGAATCTGGCTGGCGCGTTGGCCAGTTTGTTATGATCAGGCCCGTATCGTGGCCGCTTGACCTAGTATGGGGACGTCCTTTTTCCATCAGTAACGCAGACGACACCACTCTGACTATTCTTTTTCAAGTTATCGGACGTGGCACAAAACGTCTTGCGCAACTTACCAAAGGCGAGCAGGTTAATGTATGGGGTCCACTTGGTACCTTTTTCAGCAAACCTAAAGACCGTCCAGTACTAATGCTCGCCGGAGGGATGGGCATAGCGCCCTTTTGCGGTTATGTCGACTCCCATGATCAACCTGAAAATTTAAAGCTCTTTTTTGCGCATCGCCCTCCGTTGGAAAATTATCCCTATAAGGCCCTGTCTGAAAAGGTAGAAGTTGAAGATATCCGCGAAAACAAACCGGAAGATATTCACTCTATTATTGCACGAGTTGAAGCGCTTGTTAAGGAATATGCTGATAAAAAAGGATTGGTAACCGCCTGCGGACCGACTCCTTTTCTGCGTACTGTCCGCAACGCCGCCATTAAATACGGAGTTGAAGCGGAACTTTCGCTTGAAAATCGTATGGCCTGCGGAGTTGGTGCATGCCTCGGTTGTGTAACGAAAGACAGCAACGGGCATCATACTCAGGTATGTACAACCGGCCCGGTTTTTAAAGCTACTGATATCAGTCTGGAGGGTTAGTTATGGATATGTCAGTTGATTTTGCCGGACTGAAGTTAAAAAATCCCATACTCACAGCGTCAGGCACATTCGGTTTCGGATTGGAATTTAAAAGATTCGGAGATCTCGAAAGCCTTGGCGGTATCGTTGTAAAAGGGCTTTCATTGAAACCCAGAGAAGGCAATCCCATGCCGAGAATCGCTGAAACTCCGTGCGGCATGCTCAATGCTATCGGAATTCAGAATCCCGGTGTTGAAGCTTTCATCAAAGATAAATTGCCCAAGCTGCCGTGGAAAACACTGCCTGTACTGGTGAATCTTTATGCCACTGGTGCGGCTGAGTTCGGCGAGCTGGCAGCTGTGCTTTCAGCAGAAGAGGGCGTTGCCGCGCTTGAAGTGAATGTGTCATGTCCTAACGTAAAAGAGGGTGGTATCGCCTTCGGTCAGGACCCAAGTCAGATCACAAAAGTTGCTGAAGCCGTCAAGAAGAATGCAGGCAATAAGCCTGTAATCATCAAGCTGTCACCAAATGTAACGAATATCGCCACCTGTGCCCGCGCTGCCGAAGATGGCGGAGCGGACGGAATCTCACTCATCAATACTCTGTCAGGAATGGCGGTGGATATTGAAAGACGTGTGCCACGTTTAACTAACGTAATAGGCGGCCTTTCCGGTCCTGCGGTTAAGCCAGTAGCCTTGAGATGTGTGTTTCAGGCCGTAAATGCGGTTAAGATCCCCGTAATAGGTCTGGGTGGCATAGCCTCAGCAGAAGACGCCGCAGAGTTCTTGCTGGTGGGTGCTACGGCTGTACAGATAGGTACTGCTAATTTCTTAAGCCCTGATATGGCTTTTAGAATCGCAGAAGAACTTCCGAAAGTGCTCGAAAGAGTGAATGCGAAATCTCTGGATGAGTTCCGTGGAAGCTTAAAATTGCCTAAATAAGCATTTTCTTTCATGTTATTTAAAATAATTGAATAAAAAGTGAAAAATAGCTTGCCAAGTCACTCTGATTTAGCTAAATCCTTTTTCACCCAAGCGGAGAGGTGTCCGAGTATGGCTTAAGGAGCACGCCTGGAAAGCGTGTTTAGGTTAAACTAACGGAGGTTCGAATCCTCTCCTCTCCGCCAGATTGGTTATACAGCCCCTTACAACGAAAGTTGTGAGGGGTTTTTTCGTGTTTGGGATATTTTTCAGAGCTTTTTCATCAGACTATCAAGAACTTTCACAAGTGTGTGTCCGTGGTGTAGGGCCTGTGCGGATTCGGTTACTTCATTGCCTAATAGAAAACCCCGCCGAAGCGGGGTGTATTAATGATCTGCTGGGCGTTGTGAATCAATGCGGTTAGCAATCCATGTTTTGATTACAGCCTGTCTATTTATGCCGAGTCTTTCCGCTTCACGATCCAAAGCGATTATCATCCATGCGGGGAAATCAACGTTTACCCGTTTAATGTCTTTATTCGGTCTGGTGGCTTTGGATAAGTCCAGCTGTTCAGTTATGTCCTGATCTGATTCAAAAGCTTCATCAAATTCTTTAGCTTTCATAAAGTTCCACCTCCTTCTTTCTGGAACGGCGCACTGATATAATGCGAGTAACTCCATTGCGTGGAGTTGTTACGGCTGACCAGTGTTTGCCGTTTATGATTCCAATAAAAAAAATACGGGGTTCGTCTTGAGTACGTGCCGGAATTGCCAGCAAGTTTGGATCATTCCAAAGGGCTTGCGCCTGTTTGAAGTCAATCCCGTGTTTTTCTAAATTGGATACACTTTTGTTGTTGTCGTATTCAAACTGCATACCTGTATTGTATATTTTTGTTGTTTGTTGTCAATATGAGGGAATTAAGATTCGGTCTCATAAGTGTGAGGAGCATGGTTTTTGCTTGCTCAGATGGGGCAGGGGATTAAGAGTATTCATGGAGAATAATGACAATTTCTCTTCTCTCCGCCAGATTGGTTACACAGTCCCTTACAACGAAAGTTGTGAGGGCTTTTTCGTGTTTGGTGGGTGTTATGTCGGAGTATTTAAAGCGTGAGATTTACATAGTGATGGAGCAGATGAAAGGGGATTAAAGAAATTATCAGTTTTTGTTAATAAGGTTTACTTCTTGATCTTATTTGCCTTATACAACAAAAAAATGATGGGGATATAAAGTTTATTAAAATTATTTGTGCACTATTTTTAGCACATATTTTCGAGATTTCTTGTAGTCAAAAATTACATTTTGTCATTTGATAATAAACCATTAATTAAAGAGTGCGGCATGAAAAGAATAAGAGATCTTAAGCTCGGATTTAATGATGCTTCTAGTTATAGACTTCGTGAAAACAAAAAAATGTTTGAAAATTTTTTTGTTAGAACTGACGATATAACTAAGTTGATAGACCCTAATGTGTCGTTCCTCGTTGGGGATAAGGGGACTGGGAAAACCGCATATGCAGTGTATCTTTCAAATGCTGAATATAAGAACACAAGTTCGTTCATCAAATTTATTAGCGAAACAGAGTATCAAAAGTTTGTAGAATTAAAGAAATCAAAACATTTAGTTTTGTCCGATTATTCATCTATATGGAAGGTTATCTTATATTTATTGCTTGCAGAAAAAATACGAAGTCAGAATACTGAAAATTTCCTTTTAAAAACGTTTTCAAAGTTGAACTGTTTATATGAAGCAATTGATGAATTTTATGCTTCTGCATTTGCACCTGAAATATTAAATGCAATTAGTTTTGTGGAAGACTCCAAAATTGCTGCAGATTTATTTTCTAAGCATTTAAAAGCTGGGGGAGAAGAACGTAAAACTGTGGAATTCTCAGAACAAAGAATGCAAATAAATCTTTTTTATATTCAAAAAAAGTTTGAAGAAGCTTTTAGGTCTATAAAGCTTAAGAAAAACATGATTCTTTTTATAGATGGGATAGATGTACGACCTTCATTTCTCTCTCAGATGGACTATCTAGAATGCATAAAAGGACTAGCTAGTGCAATCTGGTCAATGAATAATGATTTTTTCCCTAGCTTGAAAGATCCTATAGGTCGAATGAAGGTTGTCTTGCTTGCACGTCCTGATATATTTAATTCTTTTGGGCTTCAAAATCAAAATGCAAAATTAATTGATAACTCTGTGTTGTTAAATTGGCATACAACTTATCCTGAGCACAGAGGATCTAAAATATTTGAAATAGCAGATAAAATTTTAAAATCCCAACAGGAACGAGAAGTAAGAGATAGGTTAAAAATTGGAGATTCATGGGATTACTATTTTCCTTACAAAATAATAAAAGCTACCGGGGAAGACCCCTCCTTTATAAGCTTCTTGCGGTATGCCATTTATAGGCCGCGAGATATTATTACCATGATGAAAATCATGCAACAGCATATTCCTAAATTAGGCCAATCTCCAGTTTGTTTTGAGAAGAAAAATTTTGATAATGCACAGGTCAAAAGAGCATACTCAGCTTATTTTTTAGGAGAAATAAAGGATTATATGTCTTTTTATTATGAATTAAATGAGTATGATCTTTTTGTATTCTTTTTTACTTTTTTGGATGGAAGTTGCAGTTTTACTTATGATGTATATCTGGAAGTTTTCGAAAAGTTTAAAAAAACATATGAAGATGAGTTAGATAATATTTCAGAAGTGTTTCATACTGAAGAAAAATTTTTGCAATTTTTATATGAACTAAATGTTATTAATTATATTCAAACAACGTATGATGGTAAGCTGTTTTTTAATTGGTGTTTTAAAGACAGAAATCAATCCAATTTAAATCCAAAAGTTAAACTGGGGCAGCGCTATGAAGTGCATTACGCATTGGGGAAAGCCTTAAACTTAGGATCGAGATTTGAAAAAGGGGTTTATTGATGAAGTCTCTTTGTGAAATCTTTTTTGTGTACCTTTTTGGTAGTACACGAGGGCAAAATAGGGCTTATAAACGTTGGTGTTAATTGAACGGTAAAAACTTTGTATACGTCTAAAAATCGTGTGCAACAAACACTACAGAATCTTTAAATCCCATCCTCCCCACCAGTCAGCCCATACAGCCCCTTACAACAAAAGCAGTAAGGGGCTTTTTCATATTCATATAAATTTAAGTAATCACAATCAAAATCCAATATCCAATCCCTTAATTCCAGACAGCATTGTTACTATCCGCCTTTTTATGATAACTACGACTCTAGGGACTCAATAGTTGCCGTGATGATTCTTATTTACTTTCAATCAAGCTAACTATGAATTAGACGAACCGGAGTTTTTGATGAAAATGAAAGGTATGCGTGTCTTGATGTTTGTGGAAAATGTTTTTGAGGATATGGAGCTTTTGTATCCTTACTATCGTTTGATTGAGGAAGGTGCAGAGGTTGTGGTAGCCGGACCTGAATCCGGAACTGTTTATACTGGCAAAAACGGTTATCCTTTTCGTTCCACAGCCGCCATTGCGGACCAGCAGGCGGATAATTTTGATCTGCTTGTAATTGCCGGTGGTTTTGCTCCGGATAAACTTAGACGTGATCCTAAAGTTCTAGAACTTACCCGTGAGGTACATGAAGCCGGGAAAGTTGTTGCGCATATCTGTCATGCCGGATGGATTCCGATTTCAGCCGGAATTATGAAAGGTTTTACTTGTACCTCAACTCCCGGAATAAAAGATGATCTCATAAATGCTGGAGCAACTTGGGTTGATAAAGAAGTTGTTGTGGATCGGAATCAAATTTCTTCCCGCAAGCCGGATGACCTGCCAGCTTTTTGTCGTGCCATTGTGGATTTGGCAACAAAATAATTTGCAGGTGTTGAAAACAAAGCCAATTTAAGCCCCTTATAACGAAAGTTGTGAGGGCTTTCGTGTTTGGTATTTCGCAATTTATGCAGCCTCTTTTTAAGAACTCGTTATAATGTTAATATATATAATTTACGCGACTCGATAAATTCTGTAAGGCGGGTAGGAGTAGCTCTATTTAATAATGATTATGAGGTAGTAAAATATGAAGTTTTTAACGATCTGGCTTGTCACTGCAATTTTAATTATTGCTTCACCTTTTGCGCACACTAGTGCTGCGGAGACTTTTCGTGTCATGCTTCGGGTCGACTCTTTTCCTCCTTATTCTTTCGAAAAAGGCGATTCAAGGTCTGGAATTATTAAAGATTTATTCACAGCTCTTGCTAAAGAGACTGGAGATACCTTCGAATATGTCCGTGTTCCCTTTCGGCGCGCGCTTTATCAATTTGAAACAGGTAAAATCGATTTAGAACCGATGTGTAATCCGATTTGGCGGCAGTCATCATCATTACATGGTATTTACAGCATTCCTTTTGCCGTATCCGAAGAGATTGTTCTGTTTAATGCAGATAAATACATTCCGATCAATTCTCCCGAAGACCTATTAGGGAAGACCGTAGGAGTTATTTCGGGGTATCATTACCCGGTATACGGTCCGTATTTCGCTGATGGGCGCATAAATCCTTATCCTCTTTACAATGAAAATAAACTTATTCAGTTGCTGCTTGCCGGGCGTTTGGATCAGGCTCTCATGAACAAGGATTTTGCTCAGTATCAAATAAAAATACAGAATCTTAAGGATCGACTGATCATAAGTGAACCTTGCAGTGTTTTGGATATGATGATTCGTTTCCACCCGAGTAAAAAGGACGCGGTTCCTCGATTTAACAAGGCTATTGAAAAGCTCTTGAACGACGGTATTATCAACCAAATTTATGATCGTTATCGCTAGAATTTAAAGGTAAGTTAGAAAATGGAGCAGTATAGCTCTACACTTAACATTGACTTTCCCCGCCATCCTCCTATGATGCCGCATCAACATTAAAAATTGCGAGGAAATATAATGATTCTACCATGTATGGCTAAAGATATTGTTACTCTAATTAAAGAAAGCGGCGAAAAGTTTGAAGGGATTAAGGCAGTAATTTCTACCCAGAGAATTATTACATTTCAGATTGATTTAGATATCGCCCCTAAAGACACAATTACTTTTGAATTGCCGAGCGGCACTGTCGTTAATTACCTTGTTATTGATTCTGAGCGTATCCCGAAAGAAGATGGTGTCGATGCTCATTATCAGCTTCTGGTTAGAAAGGTTCATGCTTAAGTTTCATTAATGATTCTCTGCGTGATTTGTAGATAGAATTTTATTTTGTTAATAAAAGAAGCCCCGTACCTTTATATAGGTACGGGGCTTCTTTGGTTTGCGATTGAATATTATTTTGCTGAAAATAAAAAAGCCACTGAATTATCAGTGGCTTAGTAGGGTCTTTTTTCGTGGTCGGGATGAGAGGATTTGAACCTCCGACCCCTTGAACCCCATTCAAGTGCGCTACCAGGCTGCGCTACATCCCGACTCGAGTGAAGAGGAATTATTCTCATTCCTGATCGCTGTCAACTCAAAAAAATATTTTTCGCTTATTCTCTTCAAATGGATATTGGATAATGGCTTCAATTTGTTGAAATAAGATTAAATCAGGAATAGCATGCGGGTAAGTACAGGAGGTTCGTTGAAGTACATCGCCGCCATTCTATCTATTTTTATACACGCTTTGATCGTGTTTATACTCTGCAAAAATATTTTCATTATACCTGAAATTGTTGTGAGCAGATTTGATATTGAATTGGTTCGTACTTCTGTTCCTGAAAAAGAAATTTCTGAACCGAAATTGAAAAAAGAAATTTCTCCGAAAATTGAACGTGTGAAAAAAAATGAGCAGAAAATAGTCCGCAAAAAAAAATTATCACCTAAAAAAGTTGGATCGCCCACTCCCGTCAAACCTGTTCCTGCTAAATCCGTTGCAAAAATTAAGAGAGCGATTTCCGCGGTCTCTACGCCCCCTGTAATTGAAAGCAAATCTGTTCATAATAAGAATGCAATAGTCCTTAAACAAGGCAAAAGCATAACTATCGGTAATACTACAGTTGTGATTAAGCGAGGTTCAGAGGGGCGTACTTTCGACAATCTGGCAGCTTATTCTTTTAATGAGGATGATTTTAGCGGACATTATGAGACTGAAACCGGAAGGGCGGTTGTTGTTCTTGACGCTAGGCAAGACCATGGGCGGCTTGTTTTGCATGATCAGAAAACAGGATTGACCAGAAAGCTAAGAAAAGCTGGGTTAGGAGATTTTATTTATACTTACGGGCCGTCTTTTAATGAAGATTTTCCTGTCGAAGGATCGGTTGTTTTTTTGCCCGGTGATGAGCATTGGATAAGGCGGTTTATGTGGCTTCCCGGCAATGAATCTGCTGAATATCCGAGAAAGGGGCGTGTTCGCGAGGTTAGAGAGTCAGAAGAAGTAAAAGTGAATAATTTGTTTATACCTGATTCGAAAGGAGTGTTTCCGGCAATTATTCTTGCTAGATTCGGAGCAGCAATCCCTGATGATCAATTTTCTGAAGTGGCTCGTCATTTGTCAGGTAGAGGCGTGGTCGTTCAGGTTGTTTCACCATTAAAAGAGCTGACTGAAGAAGATCTGACACAACTGGCTGATAAAATGCGTCATATGAAAAAAGTAGATCCCGGACGTGTTGGAATCTGGATTAGAGGCTATAAGCCTCAGTCCGTCCCGTTGATGCCGAAGTCATTGCAGATGTTTGATTTTGCGTTGCTGACAATTGATTCACCTGCCGGCAGTTTCTATCCCGAAAGGATAACTTCAATTATTCCAGAAAATATTCCGATGTTTATCGGATTCAGTAATGTGAGTAATAATTGGAAAAAAATGATTTCGATAATGCCCACCGGTTTACAGTCTGTCCCCCATCAGCTTGAGGTGCTGGATAAAGCCTCAACCGTTATCGAGGCGGGGACAGACCTTGAATCTCTTGATTCATTGTCCGGGGATTTTGTAAGCAGTATATCCGCGTGGCTTGTTTCTCATTAATGCACTGCGAATTGATTACGGTGCGGATGCGAGAACTGCTTGTTTTAGTTAGGGAAGAGAGAGTAGAATGAGGGTAGATGCTTAAACTTCGTCTTGGTCAGTGTCTGATTCCAGCGAGTCGGCTTTTTCCTGATCATCCAGAGATTTAACCATGGCAGCAATGTTGTTGCTGATAGAACGAAATTTAAAAAGGTCGTTCTGTTCCATTTTTTTAAACGGGTCTGATTTTTCTCCAATTCCTGTATCTTTATTCATAAAAACCTCCATTACGTTTTGGCGTTAGCTACTTTCGTTTTGAGATTTTCTAGCCTGAATCAACAAGTGCACTATACACTAAATATAAAATTTGTCTAGAGATCATTGCTGAAAAAAAAGGAGTAAGGTTAAGGCCATGTGACTTTTAATTTAAAGATATAAATATAATGATACAAATAATTATGAAAAGTTGTAATGGAATACATAGTGTAATTGTCTTTAGTATTTTAACTAACAGTGTTTGTTCGTGTTGTTTATAGTTATAATTGTGCGTAGAGTTTCTATTGTTACACTATATTAGTATTAATAATTAAATGTAATGCAACAATTCTTTGGAGTAATAGTATGTTTACAGCTTTTTATACTGCTTGTTCATTATTGAACTTGCTTGAAGTTTTAGAAAGATTTGCACTCTGGAAAAAAAATATGGTAAAGAATAATCAGTAATTAATAGGATAATTCTTGATTGTGAACTTTAATTTTTTTAGTTATTGATTTGCATCGTAATCGCACACACGCTCAACACTGGAGGAAGCAATGAGTAATCCTAAAGAGTTCATTTTATATAGCGGCGGAGCTCCCGGCACTGAAAGTGAATTTGGAGTCAACGCTGAAAAATACGGGCTTCAGGAAGTTAGTTTTAGCTTCGAAGGGCACCAGATTGCTCGTCAACGTGGCCTGCGGGTTCTCACAGAGAAAGAACTCGAGAGCAAAGATGTCAGTTTGACGTATGTTTCCAAACTGATGAACCGCACTTTTACCCGTGCTCCTATTTTCCGTAAAGTTCTCCAGAGTATCTGCTGGCAGGTTAACAGCGGCCATGAAATTTTTATTGTAGGTACTATTCTTGAGGATGGCACTGTAAAGGGTGGCACCGGATGGGGCGCTGAATTTGCAAAAATATGCAACAAACCCCTTTATGTCTTTTCTCAGGATAAAGGTTGCTGGTACACATGGCAGAAAGAACGCTGGGCCGAGTGTGATGCCCCTGTGATCTCGCATAGATACTTTACTGCAACGGGGACTCGTTTTCTCGAAGAGTCCGGCAGGAAGGCAATCGGAAAGCTGTTTGAGGATAGTTTTAAATAGATTAATTTTAGAAAAGAATTTTAAACGCCCTTGCTTCGTAAGAAACAAGGGCGTTTTTTTATAACTATTTTTTAAAAGTTAATTAAGCTTGAAGAACAGCATTGCCCCATGAAGTTCCTCTGCCTGGCTGGAAAGCTCTTCTGAGGTCGCGGCAACTTCTTCTGAAGCTGAAGCATTTTGCTGAATAACCTTGTCCAGTTGTAAAGAAGACTGTTGAATAAGGTTAATACCTGAATTTTGTTCATCGCACGAAAGCGATATTTCTTTTATCAATTTTGCTGTTCGTTCAATTTCGGGAACCAAGGCATCTAAATCTGTATGCGTTTTTTGGGCGAGAGTCAGACTGCTGGACGATAAATCTTCGATTTCGGTTGCTGCAATTCTACTTTTTTCAGCTAATTTTCTAACTTCCGCCGCAACTACCGCAAACCCTTTGCCGTGTTCTCCTGCGCGAGCGGCTTCGATGGCGGCATTTAGCGCGAGTAGATTTGTCTGGCGGGAAATTTCTTCTATAATTTTAATTTTATCAGCAATTTCTGTCATAGCTGTCAGATTTTTTTTAACACCCCGACTTCCTTTTTTTGTATTTTCAGCCGTTGTGATGGCGATCTGTTCTGTTTTGCGTGTGTTTTCAGCATTGTTTCGTATGCTGACGCTGATTTCTTCAATTGATGAGCTTAATTCTTCAATAGCGGCAGCCTGATCGGTCGCACCTTGTGACAGTCCTTCCGCAGATGCTGCTAACTCTTCACTTCCGGCAGAAACATTTTCAGTAGAGTGTTGTACATCCGTAACTACCTGTTTTAAATTTTCGACCATATTCATCATGGAAGCATATGCACCTTGGGGTGTTTGTGAAAGGGGTTCAATGTTTAGGTGTCCATGAGACATCTGCTCTGCAATATCTGATAATTCTTCCGGCTCTGCACCAATGGTAGCTGTGATTTTATTGGCAAAAATAGTTGCCGCAATTGTGATTATAATTCCAAGCAGTACTGCAACAATTACGATTAATTTGATCATATTGTTTATTGTCTGGTTTAACTTGGTTTGTTTTTCAAGCAGAGCGTTATCAATGTCGTCGATGTAAACTCCCATGCCGATTATCCAATTCCACGGTTTGAATAATTTGACATATGACAGCTTTGGAAAATCTCCACTTTCACCGGGTTTTCCCCACCAGTATGAGACAGTTCCTTCTCCCTTACTTGTGCAAACATCAACGATCTCTTTGAATAGCAGTTTCCCTTTTGTATCCTTGAAGTCGGCCATGTTTTTACCGTTTAAAGCCGGGCTTGCAGGATGCATAATCATATTTTGCTTCGTATCATTTACCCAGAAATAGTTTCCGTCTTTCATCCGCATTTCCGCAATTTGTTCAAGAGCTTTTTCTTTCATTTCAAGGGTGATGTCATCCAGCCATGCGCCTGTCCCGATTATCCAGTTAAGTTCCGGTATGAGCTTAACATACGAAACTTTTTGAGTATCTTTATTCGTGTCCGGTTTTTTCCATATGTATGAAACAGAGCCTTCTCCGTTTTTACGGCAAACTTCAATCATCTCTCTAAAAAGATATTTGCCGGAACTATCCTTTATGTTGGAAAGATTTTTCCCATCAAGCTCCGGCGAAAGAGGATGCATGATTGTTTTTGCCTGCATATCATTTATCCAAATATAATTATTGCCTTCATATCTAATAGGTTTGACTAGTTTTTTAAGTTCTTCTTCCAGTTCAGACTTGGAGAGCTTGTTGGATTTGGATTTATAAAAGCTTGATAACTGGGTCGCAATGGAATCTATAGTGTTTTTTAATGATTTTGCTTTACTTCTTTTAAGCAACTCAATGTCTTGCGATTTGTTGTAATAGGACTGAACTGTTTTTTCAGCCATGTTGACAAGTTCATTCAGTTCTGAAATTTTTTGTTCATACATTGTTTTTCGATATTTGTTCATTTCGCTGTTTGCATATTTGTTCAGTTGATAAATGAATATAACGCACAATGATGCTATAGAGATTATTAGTACTGTGATTTGAAAAATTGTAAGTCTTGTTTTTAATTTCATCACTATCACTCTCCATGGGAAAATTAGAGATTCAGTAAAGAGATTTTTGTTAATCTTTTTAATACGTAAATTTAATGTCTATGTACACAATTTTATAATCTTTCAGTGTTAAATCATGGATGTAGTGTGTAGTACATGTTTGATTGACTAATCGTTTATTCGTGTTGTAAAAGAGCTGAGTTTATTCTCAGGGCGGGGTGCAATTCCCCACCGGCGGTGTTCTTTAATCTTTTAAAGAAAGCCCGCGAGCGCCTTTTTCATTGTGAGGAAGGGTCAGCAGATCTGGTGTGACTCCAGAGCCGACGGTTATAGTCCGGATGGAAGAGGATACGACAGTAGAAAACCCGTCATAACTTAATTTTGTTTATGGCGTGGCTGTCTTCTATCTATAGACAGCTGTCAGTTCTTGCGCCCTGATTCTGGTACCTTATTACGGAGACTTACCATGAATCAGAATTTGTTATCTCAATTCGGAAATCCCATTGAAAGAGTAGAAAAAGGACTTCTGGCCTTGAAAGAGGGCAGAGGTGTGCTTGTCACAGACAGTGAGGACCGGGAAAATGAGGGCGATCTTATTTTTTCGGCTGAGCGGTTGACTAACAGTCAAATGGCTATGCTCATTCGACAATGCAGCGGCATTGTCTGTCTGTGTCTGACTGAAGAAAAAATCAGTCAACTTGGACTTCCAATGATGGTTGCTGAAAATACCTGTGTAAATCAAACGGGATTCACTGTTACTATTGAAGCCGCGGAAGGCGTTACTACCGGAGTTTCGGCTGCGGATCGTGTAACGACGATTAAGACCGCAATCGCTGATGGTGCAAAGCCGGGTGATCTTCACAGGCCCGGGCATGTTTTCCCGTTGCGTGCAAAAGCCGGCGGTGTTCTCGAAAGACAAGGGCATACTGAAGCAACGGTAGACATGATGGCTCTTGCAGGTCTTAAGCCCTATGGAGTTCTTTGCGAAGTCACTAATTCTGACGGAACAATGTCCAGACTACCGGAAATCGTTGAACTGGGTAAAAAGTATGATATTCCGGTACTGACCGTAGATGATATTATTCAATACCGTATTCAGCTCTCGCAAAAGGCTTCATAGTATAAAGCATTCCTTTCCGGAATAGACCTTATCCCTTGATTCAATCTCGGCACCTGAATCAACACCGACACTTGATATATAAAAGCCTGCCGGAAATCCGGCAGGCTTTCTTAATTTAAATCCTACTCATATACATTACAGATGCAGCATAGAAATGTTGCAGATTCTGTTTCGCTCATATTTCTCATGCCGTGAGGCTCCATACTTTCCGCATAAACCCAGTCTCCGGGACCGCAAATTTTACTTTCGGCTACTTCATCGGTTTCAGGATCATAACTGAAACACTCAAACGATCCTTTTTCAATATACACGGTCTGCAAATAAAAATGATTATGTGCGGGAATTTCTCCGCCCGGTTCAACTGTAAAATGCCTCAGTCCATACTCAGGCTGTCCGTTTGCATCTTCACCCGATTTGGAAAGCCAGCGGATGGTAACCCCGTTTACTTCGCAAATTTCGCCTTTGTAAGGGATTTGCGCAACTTTAATGCCTTCAACATCTTTTACGTTCATAGCTTTCATTATGGATCTCCAGTATATTTAATTGTTACTGTGTTTATTAATTAAGTAAGCCAGATTAATTGTTATGGTTGTAAGAATCAAGAACCTAAAATCAGTAAGTGTGCTGATCCAATTGTCGTAATAGTTGAATTTGAGCTGCAAATTTGTAATTTACGGTTCGCACTTATTCTTCCTTTCAATTTTGTCTAGCTGATTTAGTGATTAATGTAGTATGCTATGAATCGCTAAAAACAAGGCGGATATTATATTTTAACATGATTTCAATTGATATTGGAATCACGCAATAAGGGAGAATTAGAAGTGGAGTCAAAATTAGCAAATCCGGCACCTTTGGGTCTTATGGGCTTTGGTATGACAACTGTCTTGCTTAATATTCATAATGCGGGTTTTTTCCCCATCAGCTCTATGATTCTTGCTATGGGGATTTGTTACGGTGGAATTGCTCAGGTTATAGCCGGTATTATGGAATTCAAGAAAGGCAATACCTTCGGCACCACTGCTTTTATCTCTTATGGTTTTTTCTGGTTGAGTCTGGTGGTTCTTATTATCTTGCCTAAAATTGGATGGGCTGAAGCAACTCCGCACGCCTTTATGGCCTGGTATCTGATTCTGTGGGGTATTTTTACCTTGTTTATGTATGTTGGTACACTCAAGAGTAATAAGGTTTTGCAGTTTGTTTTTCTGTCACTTACCGTATTGTTCTTCTTACTTGCAGCCCGTGACCTTACAGGCAACGCTGCCATCGGAACTTTTGCAGGTTACGAAGGTATACTCTGCGGTGCTTCGGCTATCTATCTTGCTATGGCTGAAGTTTTGAATGAAGTTCATGGGCGAACAATATTGCCTATCGGTTAATATTCGGTTTTAAATGACTTGTTAAAGGGTTCATCCGGTGAAAGGTAATTCTTATATCGGATGAGCCTTTGTTTTAATGAAATCAGTCTCTTTTGTGAATTAGCTATAAAAATGATACTTTTTGTTGATATCACTTGACAATTTAAGATCAAGTTAATAGACATTCCCTTCGTCCTTGAGACGAATTCTTTTACAGAGAGGCCAGACGGCGGGTGCGCTGTGAATCCCGTCAGGTCCGAAAGGAAGCAGCGGTAACGGTTTATCCCGGGTGTCTGGTCTCGCTGGAAGAAAGGCGTGTTCGTAATGAACACGCCTTTTTTTATTTTAAAAGTAGAATTTTATTTCATCCCATCAAAACAATTGTCCGGCAGAATCTTTTTCATCATCAAAATATTATATATTCCTGTTTAAAAAAAGGTTGCTTTAATTATTCAATGTAAGTGACACTCTCATTTATTATAATCATAAATATCATCACAGAATGAGGGTGGAAATGAGTGCATCTATTACAAGAGAAAGCCGATGGAAGATTGTTGTCGGAGCCGTGCTTGTTCAACTTGCTTTAGGTGGAGTGTACGCTTGGTCGGTTTTTACTCCTGTGCTGCATATGGGAGGCTGGAGCAAAACGCATACACAGCTGGTTTTTACTGCCGCAATCGTGAGTATTGCTGTAGCAATGCTCTTTAGCGGAACTTTAATAAGAAGGTGGGGGCCGCGTCCGCTTATTCTTTTTGGCGGCTCAACTTTAAGTGCCGGCTACCTCATTGCCGGTCTCAGCGGCACCACTTCATTTCTACCAGTTTTTTTGCTTATTGGAATTCTTGCCGGATTTGGTATTGGTTTAGGGTATATGGTACCTCTTGTTGTAGCTATGCGCTGGTTTCCTGATCGCAAGGGGCTGATTACCGGTGTTGTTGTCGCTGGGTTCGGTTTCGGCGTTATGGGGTGGGTTAAGCTTGCTGATTCATGGGGGCATCTGCTTGAGAATATAGGTCTATCCAACACTTTTGTGGTTTATGGTATTATCATTCTGTTGCTTGTTATGATTGGCGGCCGATATATGGTTTTTCCTGAGGTTGAAGCTGGCATTAAATCTCTTAATGCTACAAATTGCCTCACGCGTAGGGAGATGCTTAGAACTCCTGAATTTTATATTATTTTTGCTGCTTACGCGTCTTTAGCTGCTTCGGGGTTAATGGCTGTAGGGCTTATGAAGCTCTATCCTATGGAGTTATTAATGAATTCCGGGGTGGAGCGTGCTTCTGCCAGTGTCATTACCGGAACCGCGATGGGTGTTTTTTTCAGCCTTGCAAACGGACTGGGCAGGATTTCGTGGGGAGCTGCAAGTGACAAGCTCGGCAGAAAAAGATCTGTTATGCTGATGGCTGCGACACAGGGATGCTGGTTTTTGCTGTTTCCGTCGCTTGCGGGAAGTGAATTTACTTTGTATCTCGGTGCAACCCTGATAGGTTTTAACTTCGGAGGAAATTTTGCTCTCTTCCCGACGTTAACCGCAGACCTTTTTGGTGCGGATTCGGTTGGTGATAACTATCCGGTTGTAAATCTGGCCTTCGGGTTGGGCGGGATCATAGGGCCCACACTGGGCGGAGTTATGGGCGATCTGGGTGACTTTACTATGGCGTTTACTATTTGTGGATTTATGTGTTTCGCAGGTTCTTTTATCACTTTATTTTTGAAAAGTTCTGTACACCGATTTGCAGCAGAGCAGGACTATCAAATTGAACCTGTTAGCAATTCAAGTCGCAGTTAAATTTTATATTAGGTATACTTAATGAAAGTCGGAAAAAAATTAGTATTTGTATTCAAGATATTTTTAGTTTGTGCTGTTTCGGCAGGGTTGGCGTGGTCTTTTAATTCGTTACGACCTGTTCCACCAATAACTATGCAGCAGGCAGAAATTATTGAAATCGATGGAGCCGAAACTCTTAAATTTTTTGATTCCAATGAAGCTGTCTTTGTCGATGCCCGAAGCGATACGGATTTCGCGATGGGGCATATTCCGGGAGCGGTCAACGTACCTTCGTGGGCTATCGGAATTGAGCTGGATGGTTTGATAACAAGTATTCCCAAGGATAAAATGATAGTTGTATATTGCGATGGTCTTTCATGCGGGAAAAGCAATATAGTTGCTCGCAAGTTGAGGGATAAAGGATTTAGTAATCTGGCAGTTTACCCTGATGGACTTGACGGCTGGCTCAGTCTCGGTAGAGATTTGGAGGGCAATTAGATGTCTATTAAATCCTTACCGCGTATAATTTTAGGGCTGGTTTTTATTGTCGCATGTGTAGGGAAAATTGCCGATCCGGCTGCTTTTGGCGAGATCGTTAAGAATTATCAGATATTGCCGGATGTATTGGTCATGCCTGTAGCTTATTTTTTGCCGTGGCTGGAATTTGTGTGCGGAGCGTTGCTTGTGTGCGGGGTGCTGACTGAGACTGCAACTGCACTCATTACAGCAATGCTTGTATTGTTTATAGCGGTGCTTTCTGCCAATCTTTACAGGGGTATCGATGTAGCTTGCGGCTGTTTTTCTACTGACGGAAGTTTTAAATCTGACATGGTAATGACCATTGTCAGGGACGTGGTGCTGCTTGTTTTCGCTTTTCTGTCATTCCGGTTTAGAAAGGATTAAGTTTAAAATATTAATCATGAAAGTGTTTTTTCTTGACAGTGAACGTTGCTGATGTATACCTGTCGTTCGTTAAGGGCAATTAGCTCAGTTGGATAGAGTGTCAGCCTCCGGAGCTGAAGGTCGCAGGTTCGAATCTTGCATTGCCCACCATATAATAGATTTTTTGAGTCCCATACGGACCGTAAAGCCCCTGAATTTCAGGGGCTTTTTGTTTTTCTTGTCCTTTGTCGTTCAATGCAATCCTATTCTGTCCACGTTGATATGTGGGTAAAAATGTGGGTAATATAAAAACAGCTGCCCGCGTTTACCCACATTACCCACAAGAGGAGACAAGTAGATGGCATTGACGATTAAAAAGATTGAGGCTGCCAAAGCTAAAGACAAAAATTACCGGATTTCAGACGGGAATGGACTAAGCTTATTGATCCTTCCCAGTGGGACCAAAACCTTTGTTTATCGGTACAGGCGTCCTGTCACCAGAAAAGAGAACAACATCACATATGGTCAGTTTCCTGAGTTGTCATTGGCAGATGCTAGATGTCTTCATGCCCATGCAAAAGCTCTTCTGACAAAGGGAGTTGATCCGGGGGAAGATAGGAAAATTAAAAAGAGCGAAGAATCGGAAGACAATTCATTTAAAAATGTAGCCAGCGAATGGTTGAATAAAAACAGCACTGAGTGGACTCCTAAAACCCATAGTACCAATCAAGGGCGGCTTGAAAATCACGTTTTCCCCTTTATTGGACAAATGCCTATTGCAGAGATTACTCCGAAAACAATTCTTGCCATTCTGCAACGCATTGAAGCCAAAGGTATACATGAAACAGCCCACCGTGTTTCTGCACTATGTTCACAAGTGTTTAGATACGCTATTTTTGTAGGTAAGGTGGAAAATGATCCTGCACATGTCGTAAAGAACGCTCTTCCGCCTATTTCTAAGACTCGTAAACATCGGGCCGCTCTCACTGACCCCAAAGAAGTCGGGAAGCTTTTACGTGCCATTGAAGACTATACAGGACATTACATTGTTAAGCAGGCGTTACGGGTGGGGCTATATACTTTTACCCGTTCTATTGAAATACGTGGCATGGAGTGGGATGAAGTTGATTTGGACCGTCGGGAATGGCGTGTGCCTAGTAAACGAATGAAGATGCGTAAACCGCATATTGTTCCTCTTTCATCTCAGGTTCTATCCATTTTAAATGAAGTGAAAGAGCTTGGCTTACCTTCAATATATGTTTTTCCTAGCGTAGTGAATAATTCAAATATGCTTTCTGAAAATACTTTGAATACGGCTTTACGGCGTTTGGGGTACACTAAAGAGCAGCTATGTTACCACGGCTTCCGTGGAACATGCACGACTTTGCTTTATGAAACCGGATGGCCTACAGACATGGTCGAACGTCAGTTGGCTCATGTTCAGACAAACCAAGTCCGCGCAGCTTACGACCATGCCCAGTATATTGAGGAACGCACTCGGATGATGCAGAGCTTTGCGGACTATATTGATAGTCTGCGCGATGGCGGTAGTGTGATCCCATTTAAGAAAAGAGCTTAACACGGCCTATTGACCAGTGTTACCTAAGAGGTTACATTATGATTAAAGGATTTACCCACAAGGGCCTTGAAGCTTTTTTCAAAACCGGAACAACAAAGGGAATTCAAGCCAAACACGCACCCAAATTGGGACGCATGCTTGATAGGTTGGATTCTGCTTCGGATGTTCAGGATATGAACGCACCGGGCTTTGGCCTTCACCCTTTGAAGGGAAATCTTGTGAATCATTATTCAGTAAAGGTTTCCGGAAATTGGCGGCTGACTTTCAAATTTGAAAACGGCAACGCCTACGTAGTGAACTATCACGATTACCATTAAGCAGGGGGAACTATGCATACCACAACCCGTAAGCCGACACACCCCGGCGAAATTATAAAGTATGATTACATGGAACCGCTGAGTTTGACTGTAACGGCTCTTGCTGCTCATCTTGGGGTTAGCCGCAAGCACCTGTCTCAAGTACTCCATGAAAAAACCAGTATAAGCCCTGTAATGGCCTTACGATTGTCTCGGGCTTTCAACACCACTCCTGATCTTTGGCTCAACCTTCAGCGCAAGCGTGATCTGTGGGAAGCTGAACAGAACCCGTCGGTCTTTTTGGACGTGACCACGTTGCCGGGGATTTCGGAGCTGGGTAAGTAATTGGGTGATTTTTGTCTTTCCTATCTGTCTTCCTGACTCGTGGATGATTCAGCTCTACTTGCGCACATGATTACCATACTCAAGTTTTCAGGTTCAGCCGGAAGCTTGAGTATTTTCTTTTCTGATGGAGTGACACGTGTGTTCATGAACTCGGTGTGTTTCTCTTCATTATTCTTTATGGAGTCAAAACCTCGCAGAGGAAACCGTGCTTGCACGACTCTTAATCTTGTGTGGGATCGAAGGGAGAGAATCTCCTTCGCCAGTCCCAAATGTGCAACATTGGGTAAACTGGCTTGGACATCTACAGATTATTACTTCACACGATTCACCGACTAATTTGGTGTTGCAAAATGCTCTTTCAGGTTTAACTCCATGAAGAAATGTTAGAGCACTTTTATCAATATGAGTTCCTACCCTAAATGTGGTGTCACAAGTGTCACATCCGTCATTCCTGTTGTAGGTTGCTGATTTTATAAATGTTTTTATCGGTGACACTTAGTGACGGACTAAAAATTGGTGTCACCTTATGTGTCACTCTGTTATCATTCTGAAATTATTTACTTTTAATTGTGTTAGTGACACTTGTGACGGGTATGACACCTTTTTATCTAGAAAACGCATCCGACTTGATATGAAAGGAAAAAGCACCATCAAAATTTAGATCTTTAAGCTTATTAATTGGGTGGCAATGGTTATAATATATTTGGATAATTTTTGCTGCAATTTCATCTTTATTCATTTTCCCATTAATTAATCACTCTGTATAAGAGCCTTACTTCTAATAGTGAAGTACTGATAGTCCATAGAAGTTGCCATCGCTTTAAAACCAGTTGAACCAACTATTGCAATCAAATCATTTAGGCATTCTTCTTCATTTGTTCTTTTTTCTGAAAGTCTCCAGATAAGTGAACTTAATCTATACACTCGTAGTAATTCTTTGATTTTATTTTCATATTTTAAAATTTCCCATAAAGCATTGTGACAAGTGTTAAAGAGACCTGTTGTTCTTTGAGAAAACTGAAGCGAATAGCCAAAGCGAACTATCTGCTTGTCTCTATTGTCTATTTTTTCTAAACAGTTGTTTTTAGTCATATGCTTTACTTTCTGAGCTGCGGCTCTAATCGTATTGTATGTATCTCCTTTCGAATCGATTACACAATCATAGTATTGAATTTTTTTATCGATATTATCTTCTTCTGCTGCAAGAGTTAGTGCTACGTTGTTTGCCGTAATAATCTGGCCTTTATTTCTAGATTTTTTTTCTATATCAACAAGATCATTTTTTTTATCATTCATTTCAGCGATTATGCTTTCAGCTTGATTGTATGAAGAATCCCCTTTTGAACTCAGTTCCTTGACCTTGTTAGAGGCAATTACAGCGTTATCAGTATCTCCTTCAGTATCGTATGCATAAGCAATGTTTAGGTGTGCTGAAACTAAATCGTCTTTGTCTTTTATTAAATTTATTTTTATTGAATACTCAAGATATTCTATTGCTGATTGTCTTCTACTCAGCATCCGAAGAGCCTTACCGTGTGTTACGCAAAGACTTCCAATGTATTGATTTTCAAAACCTTCAACCATCGTGAGTATTTCTTTAGTTGCAAGAACAGCATCTCTATATCTGTTAGAATTACATATTTTTGAGCAGTATGTGGATGCTATTCTAAGGGCAGAATCTATGTCTCTCTTATCATTATTGTCCGTTGCTTTTCTTAAGACGTGTTTAATTAATGAATGTTCGTTTCCTGGACCAGTTGATGTAACTCCACGCCCACTTAAAATTTTATTTTTGGCCATTTTTAGTTTGCCTTGTCGCCAATCTGAGCCGAAAAGTATGTTCGTAATTTTTTTAACGATATCTTCCTTCTCTTTGTTAGACATTTTTAAAATAACATATTCTCTAATATGTCTGGAAACTTTTAATATCTTTTCTTGCGTGGTGATAACAGCTAGCCATGAACCTGCTTGTAATTTAAGCGATATTGGAGAGGAAGTAGTATTAATTAATGCAAGATCTTGCAGCTTAACAGCATAGTCAGGATAAAACGGCGCTCTTTGAAAAGTATACCGAATAGTTTTTAGACTTTCGCCTGAAGGAAGGAACGACAGAACTTTGAGTAATTTATAGCACCGCTGTGATACGGAATCACTGGAGTTTTCAAGCTTTGAGATAGCGTATTTTAAAGATTTTGGTATAGGCTCACCAGTGTCGGCAGTTAAGCCATCAAACTCATGTTCATCACTATATATTTCATTGAGAGAGACTACTCTTAGTTTTCTAATGATATTGTCTATAAGTATCGGAATGTTTCCAGACTTATCTGAAATAGCATCGAGATACTCTTCTGTCAGCATCTCTTGGGTTATATTAGGATTGCTTGATATATACTCTTTTACATCATAAATGTTTAGAGGAAAGATTTCGACAGAGTCTCGGATAAATACAGGGGAGGTGTATCGCGACGCACATATATATTGTGAGTTTGAATGTACATCTTTTAAAATGTCTATTTTTTTAAATAATTCCTCTCCATAGTTTGAAATTAATTCTGTACTAATGTTATCAAGAATAAACGTAACAGGGCTTTCTGGAGGTAGGTTTGCAATAAACTCCTCTAGATTTAAACCAAGCCTTTCTTTAGAACTATTATGGACTTCGTCTATTGCCAACACTTCATCAAGGTCGATGCGATAGACAGCTCTTTGCTTTTTTTGTATTTCATTTTTTAATAATGCACCTAAGAAGCCTTCTTTTCCCATTCCCCAGTCGCACTTGATCCATAAAAAATTTGTTTGTTTCAAAAGTTGACTTGCTTTTTTTAGCTCAGAAATTCTTATTTTCGCATGTCGTACATCGAAGGACGGTGTGTCATTTCCGATTTTATCAAGAGTTTCCTTGCTAAACTCATCTGTAATTGGAGTATCAACTATTGTATCATAGGTATCAGGCTCAGGGTCACTTGTACTTTTTTGCTCTTCAGCTTTATTAAAATTGAAGATTCTGGTTAAAGTATTTTCTTCATCTAAGTCATATTCGTGATTTGGAGTAAGCTTGTATCGGCCATCATGAAGCTTGAGTGCATTTCGTGGTTTTACACGTTCAACCATACTATCTTTGTCGATGTTAAGATTATAAAAAGAGTACCCATGCACCCTCCTTTTCCCAGAGGCAGTATCCTCCAACCCAAATAAAGAAACCCCTTGCCTCATACGTCTTTCTTCAGAACCTCCTTCTGAAAAAGAAATATCTGCAGGGTCATGCATATGACCATAAAAATGAGCATAAAACAGTGAAGGAACGTATATTTCACTTCTATATTCTTCTTTCGAAGATTGGGTGTACCAATCTGGGCCATGATGTGTTGTCAACATAGATATAGTGTTTTTATCACACCAACCATGTGGGTTTGAATCTGTAACATAACTTAATTGTTTTTTACTAAGTGCTGTGCCATCAGTCTGTTTCAAATCAGCAAAATGCAAAAAAGAACTGTTCAGACCAGCAATGCCTATTTGAATTCCGTTAGCTGTAAATGAAGAAGAAAAATCTCCTGGAAGATAACCCTTCTTGAACAACTCAGGTTTCGGCAGTTTTATATTGTCATACCAAGACTGGTAGTTTGCAAAAGAACTCTTAATAAACTGGTAATACTCTGAAGCTTCGTCCCATAGTTCTTTTTGAACATCAGGTTGATCCTCCCACATTTTAAGCATACGTGCAGCCGCTGACGGACGATCTTGTCTTACAAGATCGTGGTTTCCTGGTACGCAAAAGAAAAGTGGAGTAGATCCGAGCTTGTCGAATTTGTCCCATAATTCGTATAAAAAATCAGAAGCCGCTTTGAACTGATCTGTTTGCCCTGAAAAGGTGACATCACCTGAAAATAATACGAAATCTATTTTTCCAGAAAGATCGTAAACCTGTTCAATGTCGCGATAAAGGTCAGCTTTTATAAATGACCATGACCCTTCATTTTTAGGACACCCAATATGTAAATCAGAAAAGTGTAACCAGCTTATGTTTTTCATATTTCCTCCAACTTGTGTGTTATAGCAGTTATCTTTTGAGTTCAAGTTGTTAGGCCTATTTTATATGCGATGTTTCAGAATTTTTGAGGACTAATTTAATAATTTACCGTATGGAAGAATTCAGACTACTTGTGGGTAAAAAAGTGGGTAAAAAAAAGTTAACTTTTTTATTCTGATTTTATTTCAGCTAGTTAACTAGGAATTTCGACTCTTGCATTGCCCACCATATTTTAAAAGCCCATCCTGTGTAAACAGGGTGGGCTTTTGTTGTTTGCTGATCAAAGTTAGTTTTAATATATAGTCCACTGCATTCGTATATTCACCCAACACCTGAAGCGGAGGCAAAAGCGGTAAAGCCTTCCGGGAAGGCCAGAACTAAGGGCCGAGTGTAGGCTTTAGCTTTCCGGTTTTCGTGATGTGCGCTTCCCTTTACTCGCTTTTTTTGGGTTCATCCGGCCCGAGCGTACTTTTCGCAAAAAAAGGTCTTGTGGCGAAATTGCAAGTGTCTTTTCTGTCCGATTGCGGTTTATTCGAATAATTGCGGTATTTCCTAAAGATTTTCAGAACATGTGCCGATAATAATTACAAGAATAAAAAAGAGATCCAAGGAGGATTGCATGGAAATCAGTGGAATCAGTCAACCGATGGTACTGCCCAAGCAGCAAGCAGCTGAGCAGAAGGTGACGGAGCAGCAGCAAAGCGGTGCAGAATCGAACGCGAACGATATTAAGAACATCAAAAAAGCAAAGATGGAGCGGCAGGTCATGGCTGATCCTTCCCTTGCGGGCAAGCTTGTAGCAACTAAAGCTGCTCCCACTTACAACACAAATGGGTCTGTTATCCAAGCCACGTCTAACTCTCTGGGTGAAGTATAGTCGGCAACGTTTCTTTCATACGATAAGATAGGCCCTCTGTACCATGTGCAGGGGGCCTTTTGGGTTCTTTCTTAAATTGTTTTTATAGATCAGCAGGGTATATTTGAATAACGTCTTAAGCGGCAGAAAATGCGGGATAAGGGTAATGCGAGTTTAGGTCTACTCTGACGGAATATTGCTTTGTAAAGTGGCTGCAAATTCGTCCTCAATTCCTTTCCATGTTATAATGTCCAGCAGTCCAACGTAGCTTTGGAAAGAAGGGTGGAAGTTTTTCTCTTCATCATCGCGGTAAACATGAATATTAAAAAAAAAGTCTTTTGAAATTGGAGTTCTATCGATTCTAAATCTGGAAATATGGCCCGAACTTATTAGAGCATTAAATGCCTCAATGAGCTTTTTTCGGAAAGCTGTAACAACTTCGCCTGTTATTGGGTCACTCTCATCTATCTGTCTCACCATAGCACCGACAAGTAAAGATTCCTTATTCTGAAACTCAATAATGTCTCTGGAAGAGAATTGACGAGAAAGGTCGCCTGCTTTTAGTTTAAAAGGAAATTCTTCGTTGTCTGAAGGAGTTATCTCGTAGTGCGCAATGGTCTTGTTGGATTTTTCTTTTTCCAGAAAGACAGTGAGGTTTCTTTTAAATTCTTCGATTTTATCTGCTAGTTTTTTAGCCATTGTTATCATTCTCCTTCGCCCGTTTGTGGATATAGTATTCTAGAAAAGTTTCTTCGATGTCTTTTAGTTTTATCTTGCGACCATCATCTGTATAAAAAAATGTGTCAACCTCCCTGTACTCTCGTTGAACCTTTACGTAGGTCTCACTCGCTTAAAAATAGGGTACCCTTTTTTTTAACCAAGTGGCGATGTAGGACGAGTACGGTTTAAGGAGCACGCTTAGAAAGCGTGGTTTCGTATTATTTTAGGGAGGGGCGGATGCAGAGTACTTAATTAAATTTTTACTTGCTGGAATTTAAAACTCGATTTTGTTTTCAGTGAGAATTTTTTTACCGCGTTGTGAATTGATAACAGCATTCAGAGCATGAATTACTGTACCATCAAATTTTTTATCTGCCATGCTTTGCAGAACTTCAACGGCTTCTTGAGCTGTTTTAGCCTTTCTGTATGAGCGGTGCTGTACCAATGCACTGAAGGTGTTTGTTACCCCCAGAATTCTTGCGAGGAGTGAAACTTCTGTTCCCTTGAGTCCGTTTGGATATCCTGAACCGTCGATATTTTCCTGCATCTGCCAAAGAGTTTGTGTGATGGGAAGAGAAAATTCGATTCCTTCTAATATCTTACAAGTGTGCTCAATATATCTTTGTGTTTCAAGAAGTTCTTCCGGAGTAAGCTTACCCGTTTTCTGCATAATTTCTTTGGGAATAAAGCTTTTTCCGACCTGAGATAATATAGCTGATGCTTCAACAGTTGCACAGTCTGCATTGCTTAAAAGCAGGGTTTCGGCAATTTCTACGGATAAGAGACGCATGAGAGCGGTGTGACCGTCGAGGAAAGGTACGCTTTCTACCGCCCGGACCAAGGCATCAATAATCTGCTGGCGCATTTCAACATTTTGTGTGTTGATGACTTTTTCTTCTGATATATCTCTAAATATTCTTAGTATTGAGTCGTTTTCAACTTTTTGTTTATACGGTATTCCAGATACTTGAAGATGTGTTTGTTCAGACCCTCTATCTAAGGTCATTTCTTGAGTATAGATATTTTCTGACATATTAGTCATTTGGCCGATATGCGTTAATGTTTTTGTCTCAGAGTTAAGGAAAGTTCTTTGGTCTGTTGAGCCTAGTGCATTGTTAAAATTAGTTCCGGTTAAATCGGCAAAAGCTTTGTTCACGAAGACATATGATTCTGTTGTGTTGTCTTTTAAACAGAGTGGAATCGGCAAAGTTTTGCAAATTTTTTCCAGCATGTCTTTACGCATTTTTGTCGGGATAAGCTCTGAATTGAGTTCCTGACTTCGGTTAAGATATTTTTTGCGCGAGAATAGTAAGCTGATGGTCAGGAGAAGGAAAGCTATAGCTGCAAAAGCAATCATCGCTATTGTTTCAGCAAGTTCCTTGTTCTTATTTAATTGAGCGTAAATTTGATCTGCATCGGTTTCCACCATAACCCACCAATGAATTGTCGGGATGCTTATAGCAGAGGAATAGACTTGTTTTGCTTTATATAAATCTGAGCGTACTCCAAATTGTATTCCAGAAACACCCTTTAAAGAGACCCCTACAGATTGCAATTTGAGGTTGTCCGGGTAGCTGAAAGAAACTTCCTGAAATTTATTTTCGTCTTCTTGAATAATATGAATCGTACTTCCATAGTTCAGTCTTTGATCGGTGGCTAAAAAGCTGCGAAGAATTTCAGTCATGGGAACGGTCAGTACAAGTACCTTTATGGGAGCAACAGAATCCGAAAGCGCTTTGGCGGGAAAGATAGGAAGGAAAAGTTCTGAGACCAACTGACCATATGACGGGCGTAGTCTGGAAAAAATAGGAACGCGGTTTTTTAATACGTGCTGGATTGACTTCTGATATGAAATTTCTGAACCTTCGAGCCTTCCTTCAGTCGTTGCAAATAATTTGCCGTCCAAATTAAAAAGATGTCCGGCTGTAAAACCGGATACTTTGATAAAGTTATCAAAATCTTCTTGAGCTTTTTGAACTTTTTCTTCTTTTGTACTGGCTAAACCTTCAAGGGAAAGTCTGAAAATTCTGGCTTTAGCAAGATTTCTTCCCTGAACAACAAATTTAACCAGTTGTGAAGAGAGTGATTCAGTTTCACTATTAAGCACTACCGATTGGTATTTTTCTAAGTCATTGATTAAAATATTTTCTTGTTTTTCCAAAAAGATTGAAACGAAGTAAATTGTTCCGGCTGCAATGAAAAGCAGAGCAAACAGGAGGGCAACTTTTTTTCTGTTAAAAAGTTTTTTAATCTTATTCAATACATTTAATATTTTATTTGCCATTAGAAGTACCTAATTTTTCGTAAATTAACTATCGCGTATTGTGTTCGGAAAGAGCGCCACGCATCCCGCGGGTGATGGGCGAGAGGAGATATTCCAGCACGCTTTCTTCCCCGGAAAGAATATTGACCTCAACAATCATTCCGGGCAAAAAATTCTTTGTCTTGTTTATGTCATCTCCAACAGTGTCAAATATCACACGGTAATACCATGCTCTAGTCAGGTCATCGAAATATGTTTTTGCAGAGATATTAACAATTTTTGCATGAAGCATAGTGTCATTTGAAAATTCATATGACGAAGGTCTTATTTTTGCCAGCATTCCGTTCCAAATTTTAGTACGGTCGCTAGGCTGTATTTTCCCTTCAATGCGAATGGTTGCGGCAGAAGGAACAATTTCAGCAAGGGCCTCACCGGATCTAACAATTCCGCCGATGGTATTTGCGCTGAGTTTGTAAATGGTTCCTTCAATAGGAGATCTTATTATACTTCGTATTATTTGTTCATTAGCCGCATTAAGTTCTTCTGTTACAGTCTGAATCTCAGAGCTGACGGTGCTCATTTCTTCGCGGATATCACGATAAAAATTAAGCTGTTCACCTTTTATTCGTTGTTTAAGCTCCGTAATTTCCAAAGAATATTCTTCACGTTTGCTGAAAATTTCAGCTATACTTGTAGTGATTTTAGCAAGCTCTGCTTTTCGCTGTAAAAGAAGCTGTCTTGAGCCGATCCCTTTTTTTACCATTGGTTCCAACATGTCATATTGCTGTTTCAAAACGGATTCTTCATCAAGCATGTTCTCCATGTGATTTTCACTGGCAGCGATGGCGGCTTGAGTCTGTTGTATTTGTGTTTTTAATATGTTGATTTTTTCGTCTAAAGAATCCTGTCTGTAGCGTGCGAATTGTAATTCTCCAAGTTCTTCGGAATCCATTGAATCCTTTTGAAGGTCGGCAGTTGTATTGCCTATTTCTGCTGAAAGGCGACCCAGCTTAGCTTTTAAAAGTTTAAGCTTAATCAAAGATTTATTTCTTTCTTTGGTAATGTTTAAGTTGGCGATAGTAAGCAGCTTTTGCCCCTTTTTAACCTTGTCACCTTCCCGAACAAATACATTTTCAACGATTCCACCTTCAAAATGACCTACAATCTTATCCGTCAGGTTGGTTTCAACGACTCCCTGTGCGCGAACCGTTTTTTCAATTTGGTTAAAATTAGCCCAAACCAAAAAAGAAATCACAAATATAAGAATAAGAATGAGGACAACAAGGTTGCCCATACTTCTTTCAAGAGACCAAAAAAGGTTATATTTCCATGAATTACGTTTCATATCTATTGGTTGGATAATTTAGAAATTATGCGTGCTCTGGTGTCATCCGCGACAATTTTTCCCTGATCAATCACTAAGATTCTGTCCACAATTTGTAAAATATGCGGTCTGTGTGTCACTATAAAAAGTGTTTTATCGGCCATGGTGTTTTTCATGCGTTGAATGAAAATCTTTTCCTGTGTGGAATCCATCGAACTGGTCGGTTCATCCAGCAACATTAAGGGAGGATTGCCAATGAGAGCCCTGGCTATTGCTACAGCTTGCCGCTGTCCTCTGGATAGGTTTTTACCGCCTTCAAGTATTTGCATTTTTAGCCCGAGTGGATGTTTTGATACAAATTTTTCAATGCCGGAAATAGCCAGCGCATTCTGTAAAGTCTCTTGGGTAACAGTGCGGGCCCCCATCAAAAGATTAAATTCTAATGTTCCATAAAAAAGAACCGGAGATTGCGGAACAACTCCCATATGCTCGCGTACTTTTTCGATATTTAAATAAGCCATGTTGTGGTCATCCAGAAGGATTACTCCCTCTGTAGGAGTGGCAAGTCCGGCAATCAATTTCAAAAGAGTTGTTTTTCCGCTTCCCATAGGCCCGATGATACCTATTTTCTCGCCCGCTTTTGTTTTAAATGAAACATTTTCTAAAACAAACGGAGATTCTGGAAAGTAGCGAAACGAGACACCGTCAAAGCTTATAGCACCATGAACTTGTTGAACTTTATATTGTTTTACTTCAGTGGTTTCTTTTTCGAGGCTGAGTAATTCTTTTAAATCTTTGTAGGATCTTCTGGCGAAAAGGTAGGATGTTATCAAGTTTGACATGCTGGCAGATGCAGCAATACAGCGGCCTGAAAGTACCATCGTGGCAAGAAGAGCTCCGCTTGTCATTGATCCGTCGCTAATCAGAAAAAAGGCAACTATCAGTAATCCCGCAGAGTTAAGTTGACCCAAAAAGCCTGTAGTCATGGAACATCGAGCTTGAGCAATGCGGTATTTGGAACTCATTTCACCTGATTTTTCTACTTCGGTAGTCCAGCGTGAAATAAAGAGGCGGGCCGCATTTGTGGTCTTAATTGATTCGATGCCTTGAAACACTTCATTCAAGAAGGAGCTTTTACGCGATTGCAGTTTGCTTTGTGCCGAGACATTATTGTCAATGAAGAAACCGTAAACAATAGAAACAAGAAGAACCAGAAAGGATATTAATGCTGGTACGATAAAAAGCATTCCGCTGTTCAGATAGATAACGAAAAGGAAAAAGAATAAGAAGAAAAAGTCAATAGATCCAACAACAAGCTGAGTTGTGAAAAGAGATTTTATGCGAGAAAATTCTTGAACAGAGTGAGTAAGGTGGCCTGATGATGATGGAAGCTTAGCATGAACGGTGTCGAGTATCTGGGCCAATAAGTATGGCTCTGCTTCCCGTTCAACCCGTAAGGCCGCTTTTTCCACTAATGATGTGCGGATATTTTTCAAGATGTAATCAAAAAATAAAACGAAAATTGCGCCTGTTATAAGAACCCGCAAAGAGTTTTCTGCGAGGTTGGGGAGAATTCGGTCATAAAAAATTCCCATTAATAACGGGACAACCAAAGTAAAACAATGAATAAGAACTGTTGCCAGAATTACTTGAGAATACAAAGGCCACATTTTCACGACCTGTCCGATAAACCAAGATAGGCTCAGGAATGAAACTCTGTCCGTTTCGAATATTATATCGAAAGAGCAAGTCCAATCGTTAAAATGGCATAAGTCTTCTTTATTATTTCTAATTGTTTCATTTTTACCACTCCATATTGAAAGTTGTTTACCTATTTTTTTTTCAATTACGGCAAAACTTCCATCGGGGTATTGAACAATCGCAGGGATATCTTCTTTGGTCAGTTTTGGAGGAAGTGGAGTGAATGTGGTGTCAAGTCCCATGTTTTCTGCTTGCAATCGCAGATACTCATTGAGTGAAGAAGTGTTTCCCATCTGTAGGGACTGTTCCGTTGCCACTATACCGAATTTGTCTGCAACTTTCTTCAAACATGAAGCAATGGTCGTTCCGAGTTCTTCTATTTCTTCTTCTTCATCATTCTCGAAAATTCCGAGATCTTCATCCTCTTCCGCGCTATCACTGTCATTTTTTATTTTCGTACTCACAAGGGAACAGTTGGTTGCTTCTTTAGAAGTAGCAACACCGACTGAACCGGAGTTAACAGTTATACAATCCTCGTTTTGAGTTTGTTCAGAAGAGCTGTTTTGATCATTTGAAGAAGTCAATAATACTGTCCTTTAAATAAAAACATAATGAGATTGGAGCTTAACATATTGTATTAGGTTATCGCGCTTTAATTACAGGTAATTTTTATTTTTTACCTAAATTAATAACCACCTGATTAGTTCCGGGGACTCCATCACCTAATGCTCTGAATGTGATTTTAGCTTTCGGGATTTTTCCGTCCTGATTAACAACCTTTATCAGCCCGTAGAGTCTTTTATATGAGACTGAGTTAGACATGCTGGAAGAAACACCATTGTGGTTGAGAGTTGCAGTTAACTGTAATCCTTTTTGCATAATGGCTGCTTTGTTTTTCGCAATCCATGACAGTAATTCTGTTCTGGTTGAATCTTCAAGAGTACTTGTGAGCTGGTTGTATAGGATAATAATACGGTTTTTACTATCTATACCTTTTACCAGTTTCGTCACGAATGGTGTGTTCTGAGGCGTTTCTTCTGCGTCTATTTCGCGTTCTATTCCTCCGCTGGAGGATTCGAGTACTGCAATTCTAGCTAAGGCTTGTTGCAGTTTCTTTTCTGTTACCGGATCATTTACAACCTGTCTTACCTTTTTTGCGGCAGCTTCAGCTTTGACAAGGCGTGCTTGAAGAACTGCTTTTTCCTGCTCAATTTGTTCAATAGTAACTTCCGGTTGAGCCGGGGTGGGCATGAGGTCTTCTTTTTTCAATACAACAGCCTCATTCAATGTATCTTGCAGGGCTGTCATAGCTGAAGAACTTTCAGGAGATGCAAGATCTTGAGAGGCGGCGACCATTGTCTCAACCTGTTCTGTTGAGGCCGAAGCATTCGGGGTGACTTCTTTTAACGCAACAATATACGACAAAGTCCCGACGACTAAGACCATGAGCAAGGTAAAGAATACCATCATCATTAAAACTGTTGATAGAGCATCAACAAATCCAGGCCACGGAGGCCCGTTATCAGCGGACATATAATTTCATTCCCTTTTTGTTATTAACGTAAAATTTTACAATTAAGCTAAGCTGTCAATATGTTCAGGTTCAATAGGCGGGGTGTCAACTCCGTCAGTCGTAAAGTGAGAGCTTTCTTCTGCCGGGGTATCGCTTTCCGCCGGAGTCTCACTGGAGCTTTCAAATAAACTTTCGCTCTGGGCGGCTTCTGACAGTTCGCTTGCAAGCACAGAAAAGTCATATGTTTGATCGCCAGCTAAATCAACAACCTCACCACTTGTATTTAAAGCTTCAAAGTTGAGATCGTAAGTTCCTTCACCAAGCTCATCAAGGAAGTCGTATGACCAACTGCCATTCTCTCCATCTACTGAAATTGTTTCTTCAATGACAATATCAGGATTGTTGTCTCCGTCAGTATCCCCTTCAATGGTAAGCTTTATTTCAGTTACATCAGAATTATGAACAACTCCTTCTATTGTGGGAGTGTCTGTGTCGGCAATGTCATCACCATCTGCATCGGAAGATTCAGAGAGAGACATTGATGATTCTTCGCTGCTGTCTGCTTCGTCATCAGGAGTGTCTGCTTCTGGCTCGTCAGTGGAATCCGCGGAAGGTTCAGACTCTTCCGGAGCGGCGGTATGTACCTCTTCTTCAGGAGAAGGACTGAGGTCCGGTTCCGAATCTGGTTCCGAATCTGGCTCTGTGTCCGGTTCAGGAGCAGCAGCGCTCATCATCATAGGAGCCGCCATTGCACTCGATGTCGGTGCAGGAGCCGGAGCCGGCGGAGTTATTCCGTCATCTGCATCAAGATCTACAACTGTCTGGGCAGATACGTTACCTGCCGGGTCCAGAACTTCGGCAGTCACATAGTCATATTCGTAAATTTCAGGCAGGGAAACAGCAATACTACCTGAGCGCTGGGCTAAGATTGTTATGACTTCACTCGCATCACTACCGTCTATGCCGTGGAATGTCAGTTTTACCTTACACTCATGGTCTTCCGCCACTGCAAATCCGGTGTTACCGACAAGCAGGAGGGTTCCCCATGCATCCACCAGATTCAAAGTTGGAGCCGCCAGAATCTTATCGTAAACAGTAAAGCCTATTGAACTGTTACTGACATTACCGGCGAGATCTTCTGTGTGTGAGGTCGCCACGTAGTGTGCATTCTCAAGAGAACTTAATTCTCCTTCACCGAAGTTAATTTCCCAATTACCGTCAGCGTCAAGTGTTAGATCATCTTGTGTGAAAGTTTTGAACGCCGCACCATCTTTAGTGATGGTTATGCTGTACTCTCCAGTATCGGTGAGTATCCGTCCGGTTAAACTGAGATTTTCATCACAGGTCAGATTGTCATTACTATGAAATCCAAGGTCATCTGCTGCTGGTAAATCAATTGAAGTGACAGGATTCTCAGTGTCAACAACGAGATCGAAAGACTTGGAGTCTGCGTTATCGTAGTTACCCGCGGTGTCACTGAATCGCACTGTGACCGGATATGATCCGTCGACCACCGCAGGATCGACAGTGAATTGAACAACACCGTCTCCATCTGTGTCTTTTGCCCAGTGTCCACTGAAACCTGCGCCGCTGATGGAAGCCCATGTTCCGGGTTCCACATTAATTTGCAGCGTGGGATTGTTTACATTGGTTATGAAGTCACCTTGCGCTCCGCCGTCCTGCAAAAGGACAACAGGAGTATCCTGAATGACTGGATTATTTGTATCAATAGTTATGGTCAGGGGAGAGGATTGCTCTACATGTCCTGCCTGATCCGCAGTTACCAGTTTATAGGTGTGATCTCCGTCCGGTAGGTCAGCGTCAGGTGTGTAGCTCGCATAAGAACCGTTAAATACGTCTGTTTTTACGAGCACATCGTTTAAGAACAACAGGTAAGTTGCGCCGTTATCTCCATATAAGGTGAATGACGGTCTGGATGTGTTGGTAATATTGTCATGCAGATAGCTGCTTAGGGAGGTTCCAAACGGGCCGTGATCCGAGGAAGTATGCATATCAATGGCTGCGGAGCTTGTCTGGGTATCTATAGTCACATCAAGCGATGGAGTGTGATACTCATTACCGGCCATATCTACGGAAGTAACTACGAAAGAGTAAGACCCGTCCGGCATTACTCCGGTGGGGTAGGTCCATGTTCCGGTCTCATCCACGATGAAAACATCGGATTCGCCATAAAGTTCGCCACCATTATAGTAGGTGGTTATTTTTATTCTTGAGCCTGCTTCGGCTGTTCCTTCCAATGGAAGATTGTTCACACTTGTGAATCCGTCTTTATGGGAGGAAAAGTTGTCCGGTAAATCTGAGATGTTAGCCGGAGCTGGAACAGATTCCACCATGGTGTCTGCGCTGTCCGGCAGATCCACAAAAGGCATATTTAAAGTAGAATCAACTTTTAAAGGTTGCTCTACCCCTTCAACAGAGTTGCCGGCTTCGTCGGTGTTAACGATTCTGATGGTATATTCGCCGTTATCCAACTGAGGGAAAGTGAAAGCCCATTCTCCGTTAGCTTCCATAGCTTCTGGGGTAATTATTCCCATGTTGATAAATTTGAAGCCGCCGGGAGATTCTGAGTCCGCAACTTTCATTTGAACTTGAACAGTACTGCCTATTTCAACAGAACCCTCAATGGTAGGACTGGCATAGTTAGTTTCCCAGTCCTGGTAGGTTTCAGTGTTAAAATCTATTCCTGCCGCAATTTCTTCCGGGGTGCGCCATTCGTTATCAATACCTGTGTCAACATTTTCAGCAAGCCTCAGAGTGGATGCTGTTGTCCCGGAATCTATTTTTAGTTCAAACGGGTCGGATGTATAAGTTGTTCCGTTAAAATAGGTACTTTTGACGTAGTAGGAATAATCACCGTCGGCAACTTCGCCTTCTGCGTTTTCAGGAAGATCCCATTTCCAGATACCGTTACCGGCAGATCTGACTGTTGTAACAAGGACATTGTTTTTGTCGTATATTTCAACATCTGTGAATGATTCGGCAATACCTGTCAGGGTTACGTCTTCATTAACGTTTGTTATTCCATCCTGTAAAACATTGGAATCATCTTCTTCTATCAAACCGATGGTGGGCGGTTCGGGATCTACCGCACTGACCAGAAGGCTGGTTGTGCTTGAACTGCTGTTACCGGCATCATCTGTACTGGTTATGATTGCGTCATAAGGCCCATTAGGAAGCTGATCCGAATCTGGAATCTGGAATGTCCAGTTGTCGTTCGTATCTACTACTTTGAAAGAGTATTTTCTGAATTCATCATCTCCGCCATATGCCAGAGTAACAGTTACTGTTGTATCAAATTCAGCTGTTCCTGAAAGCATCGGAGTAACATCTTTGGTCATATTCGGGGTTAAAGGATCAATATCCCCACCGGTTCCGAATTCCATAGTAGGAAGCTCGGGAGCTTGTGTGTCTATGGATATTACTGTTGTGACAGTTTGCGGGTTCCCGGCTTTATCTTCCGAAACAACGGTGACTTTATATGAACCGTCGCCAGTTACAATGCTTGGAGTATAGTCCCATGAGGTTGTTCCGTCCGGGAGTATGAATTCTGATTTTAAACTGCCGAGTTCAGCACTGCTTCCCGCTACTGTTTCGTTTAAATGCGGTCCGCTGATGTATACCCTGATAGCACTTCCGGCTTCCGCAGTTCCGACAAGCTGAGGCGAGGTTGTATTCGTCAGGCCGTCTGAGCTTGAAATTCCGAAATCTGAATCAGTATGAAGCTGAACAGAAAGATCCGGAGTATACGAAGAGTCAATAGTAATAGGCAGTGTCGTCGTACTGCTATTTCCGGCGCGGTCAGTACTTACTATAGTATAAGTGTGATCTCCGTCCGTAAGTTCGTCGACTTGCGTATAAGTGTATGAGCCTGTGTTTGCTCCCGGTTCAAGGGTAAATGCAGGAGTCGCGGAACCGTCCAGGAATATTTTAACCTGAGTATCGGCTTCTGTCGTGATCTTGAACTGCGGAGTTTTTGAACTGGTGATGTCATCCGTATCGCTTCCAAAGAATGTTCCTTTGGAATCAAACGCTTCCATCATATCTACGCCGGGTTCTGCGGGGTCCACAAGGTCAACCGTATAATTGAGAACTTTATCTACAGTATTTCCTACGCTGTCAGTTGCCCGCAGTGTGTAGGTATGTGTTGTTGTCGTTCCGTCGGCTTCTGCGGGGAAGGAAAATGTCCAGTCTCCATTAGCATCTACTGCTCCGGCTGAGTAAACAACATCCTCACCATCAAGAATTGTGATGACAGAACCTGTTTCCCCGTTGGTTCCGAGTATGGTTACAATTTCTGTATTTACTATGTTGTCATTATCAAAGAGTCCGGTGTCGTTTGCAATTTCAAAATCAAAATCAGGCGGAGTTCCGTCGATGGTTAATGTTTCTGAATGGGTGGAAGGATTCCCTGCTTTGTCGTTCGCAACAACCGAGATTGTGTATGTTCCTGTGGGAAGAATTATTGAAGCATCAGAAAGTGACGGTTCCCATATGCCATCTGCCGGAGGTGTGTTTTCCGTGAGAGAGTACATGGTGTCACCATCGCTGTTAAGGATGGTGAGAACCGCCTTGTCTGAATTAGGCTCCAGAGTGATATGAAATGTCGGGTCAAGGACACTTGTCTTCATATCCGTGTTGGAAGCTCCGGTGTCATCGGCGGAAACAAGAGCGATAACCGGAACATCTCCAGCTTTATCTATTGTTATAGTAAGCGGATTCGAATGTTCGGAAAGATTCCCCGCTACGTCATAGTCTTTGACAGTAACAAGGTGGTTGCCTTCAGAGAGGGCCCCTTTATCAGCGGGGAAGGGCAGCTCCCATTCTCCGGCAGCGTTCGCGGTGACAGTTCCGTATAGTTCACCGTCAACGTATACCATTACTTCCGTATTGGCTTCCGCTCCGCTACCTTTGAGGTCAGGAGTTGCATCGCTTGTATAACTGTCAGAAGTATTTTCACCTGTGTCGGAAGAGCTTTTTACTTCCGTCAGCAAAAGGTCTTTATTCGGTGCGGTTGTATCTATTACAACTACACCCGTTATAGAAGCCGTGTTTTCTGCATGGTCTTCTATGTCGGCTATGAAGGTGTTGTCTCCTTCATTCAGGGTTACTTTATCAACCTGTATAGACCAGTTGCCTTCGTCGTCAGCCAGAGCTGTATGTGATCCTGCCAGAATTTTGTGTCCGGACCCATCTTCCCAATATAACGTAACTGTTGAACCCGGCTCGGTTTTACCTGTTATAGTCGGATTTTCGTTGCTGGTAATATTATCTGTGGTGTCGCCGGTATTTGAGACAGGATCGGAACTAAGTAAAACTTCACCTTCCGGAGAAACTGAAAGATCTATCGAAAGCGTTTTTTCAATAGAAGTTTTGTTGCCGGCAACATCTTCGGTTACAACTTCGATGGGATTGTCGCCGTCGTGAACAGAATCTGCGGGCAGGGTGTAAGACCAGTTTCCGCTACCGTCGACAGTTAAATAACCTGTTCCTTCGGTATTAACCTGAACTCCGTTGACGGAGATATAGAGACGGGATCCGCCTTCGGTAGATCCGGTTAAAGTCAAGTTTGCAACATTACCATTCGTGGTCCAGTCGCCTTTGGTACCTGCGTCGGAGTCGTTGTGCAGGTTAACTTCAACAGCAGGACCGATATTATCAACGACAAGGTCACTGACGATTTCTGTGGCGGAAATGTTGTCGGACACATCTTTGAAAACAGCTTCTACCCTGTAATTGCCGTCATCAAGGGATTCTTCACCGGGGATACTCCATGTATTATTTCCGGTTGGTGAATTTACCGTGAAGGTTTTAATCAGAGTATTATCATCTTTGTCATACACTGAGATCGTTGCAGTTAAATCTTCTTTTGCGATCCAAGTAAAAGTTGGTGTCGTATTCTGCGTGTTATGGTCATTGTTTTCAAAGCCTGAGTCGTTTCCATCTCCGGCAAGCATATTAAAGCCGGTGGAATCTACGCTTTCATCAATTTCGAAATCATAAGTAGTGGTCGCAGAGTTACCGGCGTAGTCGGTTGATGTGATGGTGGCTGTATAGTCACCTTCACCAAGTTCATCCTGAGAGTCAGGAACCGCATATACCCAGTCCCCTGAACCGTTTGCGGTTGTAGTTCCGGTCTCACCGTTGATAGTTACTTCAACAGTTGATCCGGCTTCCGCCTTACCTTCAATTTGCGGGCGGGTGACATTGGTGAGGACATCACTCAATGCTCCGGAATTGGATATGTCAGAGAGTGATACTCCTGATATCGGTTCTGCGGAGGTGTCCACATTGAAAGTATAAGTTACTGTCTGCGAAGAATTACCAGCTTCATCTACCGCAGTTACGGATATGTTGTGTTCTCCGTTAGTGGTAAATGTGGTGTCGTCGTATGTGTATGTGCCATCTGCTCCGACAATTGGTGAATCTACGGTTACGCCGTCTACTTTTATATTAAGCTTGGTTCCTTCTTCAAGGTTGCTTAAATTAAAGGAAGGTTTGGTTATATTTGTGTATACACCTTCGTTTATGCCGTCATCAATATCAGCATGAGCGGTTGCCATGGAGATTACCGGGTCAACTGGATCAACTCGATCGACAGTGACTGTGATATTTTCTGACGTTACAGATTCATTGCCTGCAATATCGATGGCTTTTACATAAAACTTATACTCGGTATTGTCGGGTATGGAACTCTTAGGAACAGTGATACTCCAGCTTGTCGCATCATCAGCAAGGGTTACTGAACCTACAGGTGTATCCACTCCTTCGATATAGAGATAAACTTCGGAACCAGCTTCAACTGTTCCGGTCAAAGTTATATTATCTTTGTTTGTTAAGTTGTCACTATTGTTACCGAAAGTGAAACTACCATCCTGATAATCTGAATCGGATGCTGTTTCCAGATCAATATCGCCGGGCTTGGCTATTTCTCTGTCTATTTCAACGGGAATAGATGCTGATGAATTAGAGTTGCCGGCATTATCTTCAGTTTCTATATGGAAAGTGTAGGAGCCGTTAGCATCAATCTGTGTTTTATCGGCATTGTCAGCATGGGCTGAACTGCCGATTGTGTAAGTCCAGTTTGCGTTCTCAGCAACAAAACTTCCCACTTCTGCTTTGGTTCCGTTTTCATAAACTTTATAGACAGTTACAGTGTCTCCTAAATCCGAAGTTCCAGTGAAAACCAGATCAGTTGCATTTGTGATCTTGTCGTCGTCCTCACGGCCGAGGTCCGATTCAGTATTTAAAATAAAAGTCGGGTTGGTGATGCTTCTGTCTATTTCAATAACAACATCAGCATGACTTTCGTTGCCTGCATTGTCAGTTGTTATGCCTCTGAAAGTATAGGTTCCGTCGTCAAAACCGGAGGCATCCATTTCAAGAGACCAGTCAGAACCTCCGGTTGAATAATTAAGGGTTCCTGCAACTTCTGTCAGCGAGTTGTCGCTGTTTACAAGGTAGACTTTAAATTCACTGTCGCCGGATAAATCGGTATCTCCACTGAAATTAAGTGTGGTGGCGTTGGTCAGATTATCATCGTTTGTGCCTTGTCCGCCCATGGTGTCGGAATCAAGGTTGATGGATGTATCTGCGATGGTCCGGTCAACGGTGATATCAAGGACATCGGACCATGTTTCATTTCCGGCTTCATCCTGAATGCGGACTTTAAAGACATGGTTCCCTTCACCAAGATTGTTATCGGCATGTGCATCACTGTCATTGAAAATATAGTGCCATCCTGAACCGGCATTATACTCGGCTTCACCTATTTCAGTATCACCTTCAAACAGTGTGACGGAAACTTTGTCAGAAGCTTCTACGACATTGCCGATATTTAATTTGATAAGCTTGGAATTGGTAAGCGAATCACTCTTGTCGGCAGAGTTGGAAATGTCATCCAGATCCAAAGTCGGCTTTTCAGGATCTACACGGTCAGAAGTTACAGAAATGGTTGCCGGAGCCGTGTTACCTGCCAGATCTTCTGCAACAGCGGTGAGATTCATTACTTCATATGTATTCTCTGTCGTACCGACTTGTGCTGTCCATGTCGTTACACCGTCTACAGTTGTGACGATCGCTGTGGTTACATATGTGCTGTCATTAAAAGTATCTGCGCTGTTGTAAATTTTTACGATGCTTCCTTCTTCAACCTCTCCTGTGAGAGTGAGATTTTCAGCATTGGTAATATTGTCTGTATCGGTGCCGACATGCTGACCTTTCGAGTCTGAGTCGGTATGAAGATCAATATCAACAGCAGGGGCGCTGATATCAACCACAACTTCCTGCATCGAGGAGGCGGTAATGTTTCCGGCGTTATCTTCCACCAGAATCTGATATTTATATGTTCCGTCGAGGCCGTTAAGACTGTCTCCGCTGAAGGTCCATGTCTTGTCTGCATTGATGGTAGCCTCACCGAGAGCAGTCATTGCTTTGAGCTGCTCGGCGGTGTTCTCTCCGTTTACAAGGTAGACATGTACGGAAACATCATTCGAACTTTCTTCAAGTGTTCCTTCAAGTACGATATTTGTAGCACTGGTAATATTATCATCAGTGTCATGTCCAAGGTCTGTTGCGTCAGTAAGAGAAGGCGCGTGTGCAACAGGTGCGGTGCGGTCTATGGTAATGTCCAATTCTTTTGTTAAAGAATTACCCGCAAGATCTTCTGCAACCGCTACTATTTTATAGTTTCCGTCATTGAGCGCAGTGGAAACATCTTCCGGTATGTCAATGTTCCATTGTTTGTCACTGCCGACAGTGTATGTGTACTCAATCGCAGTACCTTGGACAGTCAGTGTTACTGTGCTTCCGGCGTCGGCTTCACCGTCAAAAGAAAGAACTTTTGCGTTGGTCCGGTTGTCTGTGTTTGTTCCATCAGGCTCGTTGCCCGAAGAATCTGAAACATCCATAAGATTCAGACTTAAAGTTTCAAACGTTCTGTCGACTGTTACAACCAGCTCTGTTGATTCATCGGACTTGTTGCCCGCATTATCAACTACATATGCAGTGAGTTTGCGTTCACCTTCTGCTGGAGTGTAGCTGTAAGTCCATGTGTTTGTGTCATTGTCTATGGTGGTTTCACCTACAAAGACATCGTCATCATAAAGATAGACTGAAACAGCATCACTGTCTTCGGCAACGGCTCCGGTAAGAACAAGCGGGGCCCCTTTTGTGTTGTTATCATCGGCGGATGAACCTGTGTCGCTTCCGGTGGCAATATTTACTGTGGTTGCATCCGGAGTGGTGCGGTCAACAGTTATGTCGTGCGTGGAAGTATTATGGTTGTTAGCGTTGTCTTCCACTCTAGCTTCAATGGTAAGATCCTTGGTCTCTCCGTCAGCCACGTAAGAACTGACATCAATTGTGGTGGACCAGTTCCCGGACGCATCAATAGTTATTCCGGCAACAGAGCCGGACGAAGGGTCGACTTCGGCGATAAGAACTGATCCGAGATATAAAGAAATTGTGCTGTCTGTGGCTATTTTACCAGTCAGTTCCAAGCTTGTTTGACTCGTCGTGTTGTCGGAGTCTGTTCCGGTATTTGCACCGTCCGGGTTATCGAAATAACTGTCTGATGTCGCTTCAAGATCAATGGTTGAAGCCGGAATTTCTCTATCCAGTGTTATGGTGAGATCTGTTGAATTTATATTCCCTGCAATATCAGTGGCAACGGCGGAGAGAGTGTATTCTCCGTCATCTGCAAAATCAGCATCCCCGTTGATATTAATTGCAAAGGTGTAATCTCCGGTGGCTGCGTCTATGGTAGCATTACCGAGTGAACGTGTGCCGTAGAATATTTCAACAGTGCTGTCTGTGTCAGTTGATCCAGAGAATTGAAGGCTTTCAATATTGGTGAGTTTGTCACTCGTGGTTCCGACATTTCCGGCAGAGTCTGAATCAAGCTGAAAGTCGGGTGCTGCAAGTGTTCGGTCGATTTCAACAGGAAGTGCGGCAAGAGTGGTCTGGTTTCCTGCGTTATCTTCAACAACGGCTGAAAAGGAATGATCTCCTTCGGCTATGTAGTTCAGCATAGAGTCGTCATTGCCGACAGTGAAGCTCCACTTGTAACCATCGGTTGCATTTCCGGTTACGTCTGCAAGGCCGAGTTCTGTTGTACCATCAAAGATTGTGACTTTAACCGCATCTGCACCTTCTGCAAGAGTTCCGGTTAAGAGAATCTCTTTAGCATTGGTAATTTCATCGTGTCCGTCTTTTCCAAGGTCGGAAGCATCAGCAAGGTCAATGATTCCGGCAACCGGATTTACATCATCGAGAGTAAATGAATACTCTGTTGAATCTGTGTTTCCGGCTCCGTCAGTAGAAACCGCAACAAAGGTTAGATCTGTAGTCTGTCCGGCATAGCCTGTCGCATCAAAGGGGACCAATGACCAGTCACCGTTTGAGTCTACAGTCGAAGTGCCTACATAAAGATCATCACCGCCGGAGACTTTGAGAAATACTTTGATGGTACTGTCAGAATCTCCGCTAACACGCAGATTCAGGATATTTCCATTGCCGTCAACGAATCCGGTGTAATCATCTCCGACAACTCCGGCAGGTCCGCCTGTTGTATCCGTGCTGTCGTCGAGGCTTATGTCCGGCGCATTGATATCACGGTCAACTGTTACGGCTAACGGGTCAGAATAAGTTGTGTTACCTGCTTTATCCTGCACGAGAATACTGAAATTGTATGTGCCCTGATCAAGTTCTACACTGGTATCTGCGTAGTTGTAGGTCCATTCACCCGTGGCAGCGTTTATATCAGCCTGCCCGACAATGTCGTCACCGTTTTTAAGGTAAACAACGACATCATCACTTGGGTCGTTTAATTGGCCCTTGAGTACAAGATATTGTGAGTTGGTTTTATTGTCCGCTATACCTGTGTCACTATCGAGAGAGATTGCAGGATCGCCGAGTACAGGGAAATCTTTATCGACAACCAGTTCAAGATCAACAGTCTTGTCATTGCCTGCAATATCGACAACTTTTGCTTCAAAGTTGAAGGTGTCTGAATCGTTTACCCATTCACTGTCAACGGCATATTCCCATGTTCCGTCTGTTGCAGTGACTGTGCCCAGTTCATGCTTAACACCGTCACTGCCTGTTACAGAGATAGTTACGGAGCTGTCTTTTTCAGCATCACCTAAAAGTTTAAATTTAGTGAGCGACGTATATTTGTCTGTGTTGTCGCCGTAGTATTCACCATAAGTATTATGATCCTCAAAAAGTTCAATAGTCGGGTCTGCAAGTTGAGTATCGACCGTGACTGTCAGTGATGAGGACTGATTGGTGTTTCCGGCATTATCTTCAATGACAACATAGAAGTCGTGATCACCGTGTGTGACATCAATACCGGGGTATTCCCACACGTATTCTGTTCCCACGAGGGAGATGGTCGCTTCACCGGCGGCTTTGATTCCATCAACGTACAGAAAGACCGCAACAGGGTCAGTTGTCGGATTATATGAAGCAAATTTACCTGTGAGGGTAATCTGGTCAAGTTTGGTTATTGTGTCGCTTTGGCTTCCGGTGTTGCTTGCATCTGCTAAAGTAATAGACGGGGCGTCAACAATTGTTGTGTCGCGGGTAACAACAAGGTTTCCGGTCGCGGACCTGTTACCTGCGGCATCAACAGCGACAGCTGTAAAATTGTATTCGCCGTCAGCATCACTGGCGTCAAAGGTTGCGGCGTGTTCCCATTTGCCGTGAACATCTGCGGTAACGGTTGCTATGTAAGTTCCGTTCCTGAATATTTCAACAATGGAATCGGCTTCGGCATCTCCGTTGAAAGTTGTGGTGGAGAATCTGGTCTGGTTGTCCTGAGCTGTACCTTCGTTACCGGAGGAATCAGACGTGTCGAGCATGTCGATGGTTGTCTGATCTATGGTGCGGTCAAGAGTAACATCAAGAACTTCCGAGACGCGGCTGTTGCCCGCAGTGTCGGTAACCTTAGTGACAAATTCATGTTCGCCGTTAGGCAGAGATGAAGCGTCATAGGTCAACTGCCATGTGCCGGTGGCGGAAATGTATATAAGATTGCCGGAATCTACAGTAAGCGCCGCGCCTGTGGGATTTCCTGCTGCGTCGGCCTTATACAGCTCGACAGTGTTTTCCTGTCCTGACTTAATATCGAAAACAAGAGTTCCATCCACACGAGCCTGTGTGATGTTGTCAGAGTCTGAACCGACATCAACGCCGTGATCCGTTACGCCGTAAGTATCACTTCCGGCTTGAAGGTCTAATTCAGGAATTTGAAGAGAATTGTCATAACTTACGACAAATTGTGGTGAGTCGGAATAGTTTCCGGCATTGTCTACGGCTCGGGCTACAAAGGTATAGTCTATTTCTCCGTCTGAAAGATTATATTCGAAACTCCATGTCCCATCGGTAACAGAATCAGCATCAGCGACATAAACCAAAGTACCGGAACCGTTTACACGGTAGATTTCAACGCCTACGGAGCCGTCGTTTTCTGCGATTGATCCTGTGAGTACTACCGGGTTGGCATTGGTCAGCCCGTCAGTGTGGTCGTCTCCGGTATCAGTTGCCACTGTTAACTGGATATCAGGAGTGCTCGGCGGAACTTTATCAAAATTAATGTCTATGCTTGATGTTGCAGGGTTGTTTGCAGCATCTACAGATTTGACCGTATAAGTGATAGTTTCAAGACCTGCATCTCCGTAAGTTCCGGTAGAAACATTAGGCAGTGTCCAGTGTCCGGTGGCGTCGGTTGCCACACTTCCGATAACGGTATCACCGATAAGGACAGTGATATATGTTCCGAGATCGGCAGTACCTTCAAGGACAATGGTATCCTTATTGGTAAGATTATCTACAGAGGTTCCAGTATGTCCTTCGGAGTCTGATACGGTAGCCAGATCAATGGTGACGCCGCTGTTTACTCTGTCAAAAGTCAAATCCAGATTCTGAACTGAATCAGCGGTGTTGCCAGCGTGGTCAGTGGCTTTGGCAACAAAGGATATTTCCCCGTTAAGGCCGGAGACATCAAGATTCTCAAGAGTCCAGTTACCGTCTGCATCAGGAGTAAGTGTTGCAATCGGATTTACCAGATCGTTAGTATTGAATATTTCAACCGTACTGTCTGTGTCGGTAGTTCCCTTAAGGGTGATAGTCGTTTTATTTGTGATATTGTCAGTATTGGAGCCGAGGGTTCCGATACCGAAACTGTCCGATTCATCTATAAGGTCAATAGTCGGAGGAGTTACGTCGCGGTCAACCAGAACTGAATATTGATCAGATTCTGAGTGGTTACCTGCGACGTCTTCGGCAACGGCAATAAATTTGTATGACCCTTCATCAATACTTCCGTAATCATAAGACCAGGTAAATGTTCCGTCACCGTTATTAGTGATGGTAACATCATTTGTCCCGTCAGCGTCGGAATCAGTCGCACTGTTGGCAAGTTCTGTTCTGGTTGCACCGTCGATTTTATAGATGGTTACAATCAGGTCATCTCCGCCTTCGGTGACGACTCCTTTGAGGGTAGCTTCAGTATGTTTGACGATGGCATCATAAGTTGCGTCAGTCGACCCGTCCATATTATCAAGTTCAATGGTGGGTGCTGCGGGCAAAGTGCGGTCAACATCAACAACAAGATTCGTTTCAGCTGTGTTATTCGCCTTGTCACTGGCAACAGCTCTGAAATTGAGGGATTCTTTTCCCGCCAATCCGTTATTTGTGGAGTCGTAAGAATATTCCCACAAACCGGTAACACTGTCTGCGTAAATAGTACCAATCAGTGTTTCTGCGCCGCCTGCGACAGTCAGATATAGGTCTACAGGATCGCCAGCTCCGGCTGTTCCTTTCAGAAGAAGGGTGTCGGATTTTGTGTAGTTGTCATGATCATTACCTATTAAATTATGACTTTCCGATGTGTCGGAATCTTCATGCAGATCAAGCGTCGGCTGAGTCGGCGGAGTTCTGTCGACTGTTATACTGATGCCTGCGTCGGTTGATATATCCTCGACGTTTCCGGCTATATCTGTAGCTTGAGCTACAAACTTGTATGTTCCGTCTGTATCAATAGCGATATTTTGAACTTCAAAAATCCAGTCTCCGCCAACTTTCGAGGCAAAACCGAGGGATGTGTATGTTGTTCCGACAACTTTGAAAATTTCAACAGTTGCGGTGTCCGAATTACTGCTGATTGTAAGGTTCAGAGTTTCTTCGTTTGTATAATTATCAGTATTTGTTCCGCCGGCCTCAGTGTCAAAGGAATCGGACCCGTCATTAAGATCAATACTTGATGAGGGTAGAGTATGGTCGACAATTACTGTCAGCGGAGTTGCCGAGTCTATGAAGTTTCCAGCATTATCAACTGCTCTGGCATAATAATTGTGTTCTCCCTCGGCAGGATCATAGGTGAAGGACCATGACGTTCCTACCACAGTTGCCTGTCCTATGGAATTTATGTTGCCTTCTTCAAATATATAAATAGCTACCGCGTCCGGGCCTGCATCATCCGGGGACAGAGTCCCTTTTAAGGTGACTGAGGTTGCGCTGGTTATATTATCATTATCTAAAATTCCGAGATCGCTTGCAGCGTCAAGGTCAACCTGAGTGGCAGCCGGAGGTGTGCGGTCTACCTCAACACTGAATGGGTTGGTCTGCTCATTACCGGCTAAGTCGGTTGTATGAGCTGTGAATTGGTAAGTTGCATCAGGGTAAGCAGTTGCATCTATTTCAATAGACCATTCACCCGTAAGTGAGTTTGCAATTACAGTGGATCCGACCTGTGTTCCGTTGAGAGTTATATATACTTCGGAAGAACCTTCGGTCACACCTGTGATCAGTAGTTTGTTTGATGAAGTGAGAAGGTCGTGATTGGTTCCTATGTTACCGGATGTATTTGTGCTGGTATCCAGAGCAATAGTAGTTCCCGCATTGGTACGGTCAATTGTTACATCAAAAATTTCAGATGTGGTGACGTTTCCGGCAGCATCTTCAACTTCAATTTTGAAATTGTATTTACCTTCTGCAATGGAATCATAATCGTATTCCCAGTATGAACCGTTAACATCTGTTTTTATATCCGCAGTATTTCTAAGAATTCCGTCTTGGAATACCCGCACTTCAACAGCGGCTTCGCCGAGTCGACCTGTGAGGACTACATCTTGTTCTTTTGAAATATCATCATTGTCGAATCTTCCGCTGTCAGTCGCATCGGAAAGTCCGGCCTCCGCTTGAGTAGGGGCCGTACGGTCAATTGTTACTCTTTGAAGAATGTCATCCGAGACGTTGCCCGCAATATCTTCGGAGCGGGCATAGAAATCATGCACCCCGTCATCATAATCCGTGGTGTTGATAGCCTTGGTCCAGTTACCGTGCTCGTCGGCAATGGTATAGCCGATAATATTTCCTTCATAGACAATGGATACTGTTGAAAACGGTTCCGCATCTGTTCCGTCAAAGGTCAGGAACTTTTCATTAGTGAGGTTGTCTGTTTTGGTTCCGCCGGTACTTGCCGGACCTGTGGAATCAGACGCCGTGTTCAAATCAATGGTCGGATTCGTAGTGTCGTAATCTACTTCCACAGTCAGAGTGTCGGAAACAATAGATCTGTTTCCGGCGTAATCTTCTACTACGGCCGTAAAGTTGTGATTGCCTACTCCAGCTTTACTTGCGTCCGCTGGATAGGTGAAGCTCCATGTTTTTCCGTCAATGACAGCTTCCCCGAGATAGACCCCGTCTTCATATATATAAACGCTGACTGCGTCTTCAGTCTCAGTAATATTCCCTTTCAGTTTTAAGATCTCTGCATTTGTGATGTTATCTGTGGACGATCTGCCGAGGTCCGATGAACCATCAAGGTCAATGGTACTTTTTGTCGGATCTGTTGTGTCCAGAGTAATTTCCAGAGACTTGGACGCGGAGTTGTCTGCTTTGTCCGTTGCAGTGGCTGTGAATGTGTAGGTATCATCCACAAATCCGGTGGCATCGACTTCAAAAGTCCAGTCCGTTCCATTGAGAGCGATTGTTGCAAAACCTAGAGATTCATTACCTCTGAAAATTTCAAGAGTTTTTGTGTCGGAATCGGTTGTTCCGGTGAGCAGAAGTTTAGAATCTCCGCCACCGCTGGTGTACATATCACCCGCAACTCCGTTACTACCGATGGTATCATCCGCAGGGTCGAGAATCATTGTCGGAGCATTTATTTCTTTGTCGAGTTCTATCTCAAGCATACTGGAGTTTACAGAAGGGTTACCAGCTTCGTCGGTTGATTTTACAACGACGTTGTAAGTTCCATTCGTAGTTCCAAGGCCGGAAGTCTGATATTCCCAGTTGCCGCTGTCGTCTGCTTTTACAGAGTTACCTGTATTGAGTTTTACTGTCGTACCGTCAGGCTTGGTTACATAAATTTCGATAACACTTTTAGCTTCTGCTGTTCCGGTTAGCAGAACATTGCTGATATTGGTTATATTGTCCGAAGTGTCACCGGAATTGGAACTGCTGTCCAAAACTACTGTCGGTTGTACCGTGGTTCGGTCAATTACGACGGGCAGTTCACTTATTTCAGAAACATTACCTGCGGAATCAGTTGCAGTGGCTTTAAAAGTATAAGTTCCATCTGAATTCAGTGCGGAGTTGGGGATTTCCTGCGACACCCAGTTTCCGGCTGCGTCAGCAGTAACAGAATAGGTTATGCCGTTCAGAATCAGATTGACGGTGCTGTCTGGTTCAGTGGTTCCTTTAAGGACGAGCGAATCTTTGTTGGTGATATTATCACCGTCGATATTGCTGTCATATCCGTCTGCAAGTTCCATGAATGGTTTTTCAGGAGCACCGGTATCAAGATAAATATTAATGGTCTTAGTTGTGACGTTTCCGGCTCCGTCTTCAGCTTCAACAGTGACGAAGTTTTCTCCTTCGTTCAGATGAACCGTGCTGGAATCGAAAGTGAAATTCCACGCCCCATTTGGTTCAAAAAATTTATGTTGTTCACCGTTTGCGGTGATTTTGAAATATAACCCTTCATCACCGCTTCCGGTTAATGTCGCAGTGGTGTCATTGGTAATATTGTCATATTCACCGGAAGATAGCCCGTCTTCAAGATTCACACTGAAAATAGGATCTATTGAGTCATAGGTGAAAGTAATATCAGTCGGAGCGGATTCATTTCCGGCGAGGTCTTTGGATATGACCGTATAAGTGTGCTCGCCCTGAGTCATGTTTGAATTAAGTACAGGGTGATCACTGAGGTTCAGTTTCCATGTTCCATTGGGATTTAGAACCGCTTCGTATTGGTTGCTTGTGTTTCCATCAAGCGTAATCAGCACCTGATTAACATCATCCAGATCAAATGAGCCTGTCAGATCTGCAACGTTGGTAATGTTATCGCTGTCAAGGCCGGAATCTGTGAAAGCCACGCCGGGGGAGGGTGGATTTACTGTATCGATAATCAGGTTCGGAGTAAGATCTCTGCTTGCGGTATTTCCTGCTTTATCCTCTGAAGTAATAGATACTGCATAGTTTCCATCATCCAATGTAGATGAAGGAGTGTAGTGCCAGGCTCCGTGTTCATCCGCAGTCAACAATATAGGAGCAAGCCCCCCAATGGTAAGGGTCAGCTTTGTGTTCGCATCTGCTGTTCCTTCCAATGTCGGTTGGTCTTCAGAAGTGCAGTTGTCGTCTTTAAAATTGGTGTTGTCGTCACTGTTCAGTTGAATTGTCGGGGTCGCAATTTCGTTATCAATGGTTATTTCTATTGTTTTGACAACAGACTTGTTACCCGCCAGATCTTCCGCATAAACTTCTACGGAATACTTGCCGTCATCCAGATTCAAATCATTTTGAGCGATTTCCCATTTACCGTCAG